>JAIWAT010000065.1:0-8686 GCA_048634225.1 Anaerolineales bacterium
CTTCACTGTCTGCAATTGCGGTCTCGCACCTGGGGCACCAGTTGACCACCCGTTTGCCCCGTTCCAGCAGCCCTTTATCATGGCCCTGTTTCAGGGTCCACCAGGCCGCCTCAATGTATTCATCCTTCAGGGTCATGTAGGGGTCTTCCCAATCCAGCCACACTCCCAGTTCCTTGAACTGCTGGCTCATCTTATCCTTATGCTGGATAGCGAACTCTTTGCATTTGGATATAAATTGGTCTACTCCGTACTCCTCAATATCCTTCTTGGACTTGAAACCAAGCATTTCTTCAACTTTTACTTCTATAGGAAGGCCGTGCATGTCCCACCCGGCCCTGTCATGAACAGAGAAATTGTTCATGGATCTGTACCGCAGGATGGAATCTTTTATGATCTTGTTCCATGCTGTGCCGAGGTGAATATGACCTGTTGTATATGGGGGGCCGTCAACAAAATAAAAATCTGTACCATCATGTCTCATCTGCCTGGTTTTCGGGTACGCATCAATGGAATCCCAAAACCTGCGGATGTCTTTTTCTAAGTTCAATGGCTCATACTTATTGGTGATTTCTTTTATCATTCCCGATTCTCCGGATAAAATGGATTAAAATGAATGTATGGAGTAGGTAGTAATTATAATTTGAGTTAAAGATTTCTATCATGGGCAATGGATTCCCATGGTTGCCGGGAAGGCAATTATGGATACAAAAATATCAGTTGGTGAACAAAATCCTCCCTTTGGTCGGATTTTCTTGAGTACATCAAGTTATACTTGATATACTATAAAAAAAGAAATGGACCAGATATCACAATTAATTCTATGATACCCGGTTTATCGTGGATCAATACTTTGAAAGTGAATGCCCCTCACCATGGCATCCCATACATTCATCCACATCTAATCCTGTTAACTGCCCATGGACTCCTCCATGGCAGTTTGCACATGGACTTACTTGAAGGTGAACCGGGTGACATTTTACACAATTTATGCCTGAATGTTTGGATGGACTATCCTGGAATTCCTGTGCCACACTGGAATGGCATTCAGTACATAGTTCATTTGCCGTGTCAGAACCGAAATTGACTCCTTTAGGCATATGCCCGTTGTGACATTGTGTGCAGTCTTTGTTTGCGATATTTCCACTGTGGTCAATCCCTTCATGACAGTCAGAACAATCCGGGAGGCTCTTATGTTCTACATGACAGTCATAGCAACCACCAGAAAGATCCGAATGGCTACCACCCTCGTTTTTCACATCATTGTATACATCACTGTGGCATTTGGCACAGCCATCGTCAGTCAGGAGGGAATGGCTTTCGTGGCAGTCTTCACAAGGTTTGCCCTCAATATTTATTCTACCTTCTAATTGATGATAACTCCCGTGACATAGACTGCAATCCGAATACATAGGTTCTCCACCAAACTCGTGACACCTATCGCATTCACCTGGTATCATTTCGTTATGAACACTGAACCCGGCCATGGCTTCAGGATGGCATCCTACATCCACACATCCCGTTTCCATAGGATCTACAGATTCATGCATACGTAAGATGGAATCCTCAGTATGGCATCCACCACAGTACTCCATCTCTATATCCTGATGCAAATGGGTCGGTTTCGCAATACTATATATCAAAAATATAAGTGCTAAAATAGCCAACACTGCAACGATTTCTTTTCTCATACACTAATCCACCTTAAATTCATGCTAATCATTAGTTTAAATCAATAAAGTATAATTCCGTATATCTGCAATACACTTCTAAGAAAAATCAATTAATGTATTTCAATATAAATATATCGATATGGTCTGCAGCTGAAAAATAAAGTCCCGCCTCCCAGATTCGAACCGGGGACATCGCGGTTACTGCGCGTGTGCACATTTACGTGTGCATGATCGAACTACAGCCGCGCACTCTAACCAGGCTGAGTTAAGGCGGGATAATGGAATATAAGCAAGTCTCAGCCATCCGGTGGCATTCAGGATATGCACGATAATACTTATCCTTTTCGTTGATAGCTGCTGGATATCACCATTGTCCGATATCTTAGGTAAAGTACCACAGAGTAATTAGCGCAGTTGTGTGAAGTCAGTGCTGAGGTTCTTTACTTTGTATCTCAAACAATCCTTGAAATCGTCACCCTCAAAATCACATAGCTGCAAGTCATTCGCAGCACATTTTTGTTGGGAATACATCGTACAATCTTCTTTCATATGATTAAAACCCCGGGTTTTATTGATACCTTGATTTCATACAATTATTAAGTATTATGGTTTGTGATTAGTGATTTGTGGTTTATAGTTTGTGGTTTATGGCATCTATCTTAATTATGTTTTGGCAGGACAATGTTAAAGGTACTGCCATTTTCATCACTTTCCGCCCAGATAGTACCATTATGCATTTCTATAATTTCCTTACTGATAGAAAGTCCAAGTCCAACACCGCCGTATTTCCTGCTTGTCGTAGCGTCTGCCTGGTAAAACCTATCAAAAATAAAGGGAAGTTTGTCAGCGGGAATGCCAGTGCCTGTATCATTAATACTGATATTGATATTGTCCCCTTCTTCAACAGCCGTTATTGTAATTTTTCCTTTTTCCGGCGTGAACTTTATTGCATTAATAATTAGATTTGTTATGGCCCTGCCAAGTCTTTCCTCATCCCCGTATATCTCAGCAAGAGTTTGAATATCCTGGACAACCGAGATTTTTTTTCCTTCAAACTGTGGTTGTATATCCTGGAGGATTTTTTTGATGGTCCCATTTATCGATACCGACTTAATTTGCAATTCCAATCTGTTGTTTTCAAGTTCTGTAACCGTTAAAAGGTTATGTATCAAGCCAATCAACCGGTCAGTATTCCTGAGAATGATCTGTAGTTTTTCCTTTTGGTCATTATTAATGTCCCCAATCATCTTGTCATTGATCAGTTCAGTGTATCCTCTTATCGAAGTAAGGGGAGTCAATAATTCATGGGTGATATTTGAAATGAATTCTGTTTTTGCTCGATGGGCTTCTTTCAAATCTTCATACGACTGTTCTATTTGCTCATGATATCCGGCAAGCTTCTGTTCAAGTCTGTTTTTTTCAGTGACATCCCTGATAATACCATAAATTTCAGTGATCTTGTCATCGTAATTAATAGGCTTGAGCTTTATCTCACCAAGTCTTAATTCCCCGTCTTTCCTGACCACTTCCAGGATTACAGGCTTGTCAATACTTTTTCCAAAAACAAGATCCTTTATAATCTCATTTACCATCTCAACACTAACAGGAGAAAACCATTCTGACAAGTGGGAGCCGATAATCTCTTCACCAGGGCAGCCAAACATTTCAATACCCGCTTTATTGATTTTAATAAAGTAGCCATCAATATCATGAATGTATATCCCATCACTTGCATTTTCGAACAGATCCCTGTATTTGACCTCGGCAATTTTCAGTTTTTCATATGACATCCTGAGTTTTTCATTGTAATACCTTAGTTTCAGTTCCATGTCCTTTTTTTCAGTGATATCATGTATCATGCTATGGATGCCGATTATTTGATCGTATTCTCTGATCGCACGGATTTTTATTTCTATCCACCGGTGTTCCCCGTTCGGGCGAATAATCTCCCTGATAACCTGTTGTTCAGTAATCTCCCCTGATTGTAATTTTTCAAAGCTGCTTTTCGCAATATCAAGACTGTCCTTTGAAAGCCATTCAGAGAATTTAGTACCGATTATCTGATCTGATGTGCATCTAAAAATTTGAAGTCCGATTTTATTAATTGAAAGAAAACGACCATTTATATCGTTTACACAGATACCTTCCTGTGCATTCTCGAAAAGTTCCCGGTATTTTGCTTCCGAGTTAAATAGGTCTTTATAGGCCTCTTTAATCTTCTCTTCAAGTTGTTCTTTATGCTGTTTAAGCTCAAAGACGTTATCTTTTAATCTGTCACATATCCTGGCATTCTGGACCACTGATGCCGCCTGTGAAGCAGCAATGGTCAAGAAATCTATCTCTTCATCCCTAAAGTGGTGGGGGTCGGCCATGTAAACGTTCAACAATCCGGTAACCTTCATTCCCCGTTTCATTGGCATGAAGATCTGGGCCAAAAAGCCCACGTCTTTTGCCAGATGAAGCCACGTCTTGTCTCTGGGCTCATCAAAAATATTAGGAACAGTATAATATTCCCCGGTCTCCAGGACGACACCAGACGGACTTGATGTTATTTTTACACCTGCTTCTTCTGCTGCTTTATTCACTTTTTCGATATAATCCGGTCCCAACCTGTATGAAGCTACCATTTTCAGTTCACCATCCGCCGCATCTACCAGCATGATGGTCCCTGAATGGGCATTCATTGTTTTACATGTGATATCCAGGATTTTTTCAAGTATCCGGTCAAATTCAAGAGTAATATCTATCGAAGATATTTCGTTTAATGCTCTTAGTTTGGATTTTTCATCATCGACCATATTCTATTAAAGCTCCGGATTCTGGGGGCAGGCAACTGAATCAGCGCCAATTGTAAAATACAAGCATGTGCCGCAGTAGTTACATTCTGATATTTGCTGCTTGTTAATATACTTGTTGACAAAGCCAGGATCAGCCAATTGCGGTCTTCCAATAGCCACAAGATCAGCCTTATTTTCTGCAATGATCCTGTTGGCATATTCAAGTGTCCTGATATTTCCTACACACATAACTGGTACATCCACCACACTGCGTATCCCTTCTGCAAGGTTCACATGTACTCCTTCGCCCATGTCCTCTGATGGGGCCATATGGTTCATGCTTATATATGTCCCGGCAGCCACACTGATCACATCGGCACCTGCTTTAACAAGTTTGGGAGCAATTTCCCTGGTCTCATTTAATGTAAGCCCCCCCTCAACAAATTCATCAGCACTGATACGGCAGGAAACGGGTGTGCTGCCCACGTTTTTCTTTACGCGTTCAATTATTTCAGTAAAAAATAACGTCTTGTCTTTGCCGTATTTATCAGTGCGCTTATTTGAATAAGGTGAAAGGAACCCACCTATCAGGTAACCAAATGCGCCGTGGAGTTCTATTAATTCGGCTCCTGCTTTTTTTGCCCTCACAGCAGCCTCAACAAAGTCATCCTGGATCCTTTTTATTCCGGCTTCGTCCAGTTCTTCGGGTGTTTCATTCATGACCGGGCATGGGATTGGGGACGGTGCGACAATAGGATGCCCGGTCATCACAGACAGGGTCTGCCTTCCGGCATGGATCAACTGGGCGCCCGGCACTGCACCATGTTGCTTGATGCTGGAAAAAAATTCACTGAGCGGTCCGATATGTTCATCTTTGTTTATCCGCAGGCAATTTGTATTGGGAACTCCGTCATCCGACACTGCCATACAGCCCGTGATGATGAGGCCACAGCCCCCTTTTGAAATTTTTTCATACATTCTAATTAGTCTTTCGGTAACAAATCCATCCGGTGTTGCAAAATTTGTCTGGAATGCAGGAAAAACGATGCGATTGGGTATAACAATATTGCTAATCCCTATTGGTTCAATGACTTTTTTTAGATTCATCATTCTGAATACATTGCCTATGGATATAAAGTTTATCCACAACGTTTTTTTTTTTTTAAGTTGTACATGTTTTCAAGGTAATAACCAGCAGGAGTTGAAAGCTCACGTTTTTCATAGTATATCAAGTATAACTTGATGTACTCAAGAAAATCCGACCCAAGGGAGGATTTTGTTCTACCCTTGATGTTGATTTATTTCATTTCAGATCCCTTTTTATTTAAATCCGTGTTGGTGGTCAACCATATAAATAAATATCATTTGATTTGATATATAAGATAGGAGATCTGAATGGATTACAAAGAGAGGGAGGAGATAACAGCAAACAAGGAGATCACCACCATGAGACTGCTGGGTATGTCCATCTCTTTTATGACCATACTGTTGACCTCTCTTTTATCATTAACACAGATAGATAACAATAGCATCATTATTATCGTCAGCGTGTTCATTCTTGGATTGACCCTGGTCCTGTCATATATTTCAATTGGGACAAAAATTGAAAATAGTGCAGGGGAAATCACTTCCTTCATAATAGTATTGACTACCCTCTCAAACCTGAGCATCCTGGTGATCCCTGACCTGAAAATCTATTTCTTGCTGGTGTTAATCCCGGTAATATTTGTTGTATTGTATCTTTTTGAGAACAAACGGTTGAGAAAGATATTTTTCCTGAATATCATGACCATTATAATTGTTGTCAAGGTGGTCCCTTTGTTATTACCCGGATTCCTTCCTACTATCATTGAATACATATTCAAATGATGGCCAGTTTCCGGTTATAATTTTTTCCAGTAATAACAGGCTATTTCATCATTCCAAGGAAATAATAATGTATCCTCAGGTCGTCAGTAAGTTCCGGGTGGAATGCCAGCCCTAAAATATTTCCCTGCCTGGCTGCCACTATCTTATCGTTAAAACTTGCAAGTACTTCTACATCCGGTCCCACCCTGGTGATCACAGGGGCACGTATGAACACCACATTATACGGTGAATCCAGCATCGATATCTCAAGTGGTATTTCAAAGGATTCCCTCTGGCCCCCAAAAGCATTGCGGTCCACACTGATATCCATTAAACCCAGTAGCTGCTGCCCTGTCCGTATAACCTGCTCGCCGCCATCCTTTGCCAGCAGTACCAGGCCGGCACAGGTGCCCATTATGGGTTTCCCTGCGGCGGCGGCCTCCTTGATCTCAATGTCGATGCCCTCGCGGGCCATGAGCCGCCCCAGTG
This sequence comes from Anaerolineales bacterium, assembly GCA_048634225.1. Lineage (GTDB taxonomy): Archaea > Halobacteriota > Methanosarcinia > Methanosarcinales > Methanocomedenaceae > Methanocomedens_A. The sequence continues at coordinate 6,785 of JAIWAT010000065.1, forward strand.
TGGTACTCTCGCCGCCGGGGAGGATGATGGCGTCGCATGTTGGTATGGTGCCGCTGTGGCGTACAGGGAGCACTTCTCCACGAATGCCCATGTCTTCCATTGCTTTGTTAGCAGATTCAATGTGTTCTTCCACATTTCCCTGTATCGCAATTACTGCAATTCTCATAGTATCGTTTTATTAAACTCCAAAATGACTGATAGGTTCCTTCTCTTGCTGTCTCTCATATAACTCATATAACTCATCAACAATATTTGTATTTATTTTGAGACTTTTTATTATTTTCTGGGACGATTCGAAAAACCGCAGAGAGCGCAAAGGGACGCAGAGTAAAATAACGACCCTCTGCGAAACTTTGCGTCCTCTGCGGTTAATCTTTTTTGCCATGATCCATTTATCCAGAATAAATTAAAAAGTCACTTTATCTTCACACTATCGCATATCCCACCATAATACAATACAACCGGGAATTCACACATGGTGGTTTTTTTACACTTCCCACTTCCACTCGTTCATCCTGGTATCCAAGCCGCTCAAAAACAGCAATAGGTACATCAATTCCCATACGTAACAGCATTGCTGCTACTTGCTCCACTCCGAATTCATATGCCGGAAGTAAAAAAACAGTAAATCCTGAAGTAATAGCTGATCTTAGTTTCACAGCAGCAGGAGCCGGGTCCCTTCCATGTGCAGTAATAACTACAATTTCAGATTGGTCGATATGAAGCCTGGCACATGCCGCCTGCAGCGAAGAAATGCCAGGTATCACTACATCACCAGGTCTGGCATATTTACCAAGTCCTGAAAGGTTCGGGTCTCCTGTAGACAGTACAACCGCATTACTGGGCAGTTCATGCAATTTTGAATAATCCTTTATGTGTTTGATCTCACAACATATATGCTCTGCTGCCAGTTCAATGGCACGCTCTGAACCGTAAACCACCTCTGCATGCTGTATAGCCTTTGCTGCTTCCATTGTCAGCATACCCGGACCCACACCCACACCTACGATCTTCACAACACACCACCCGAGTCACGAATTACGGCGCCACTCCTGTCAACAAGCACGATCCTTGCACCTTCTGATTTTTCTACTGCAGCAGCCACTGCATTATCGATCAACTGACTATTTCTATCAGTTTCTATTAATTCCTGTACCGTATTAAACCCTGTTGCAATTAGAATACCAGGTACGGCCCATTTGAGTACCAGACCTGGCAGGCCGCATATTATTGTTTCGCCTCCGGATGCATTTATACCTTCATCAATCCTGCTGCCTACCATAACTACTGTATATTCGGGAAACAGCATCTGGGAATAACGCATACCTATTCTTCCTGTAGTCAGTACTACCCTGGATGCATCACTGACCAATTCCATTTTAACCTCACCCAGGTGGTCACTCCATGGTTCGACAAATCCGGTAGTACCTAAGACTGAGATACCCCCCATTACTCCAACAGCAGAATTCAATGTCTTTGCTGACACCTTCCCACCATCAGGTACGGATAATGTAACAGCAGCACCCTCAAGTCCGGTCTCGCTCAATCCTTCCTTAATAGCATCTATTATCTGGAGTTTTGGTACAGGATTAATAGCAGGTTCGCCTACCTTTACTTGCAAGCCTCCCTTTGTGACCGTACCTATACCATTTGCAGCTATCAACGAAATAGCAGCAGCAGGATGCGCTTCTGCTACAAACACCAGCCCGCCGGTCACATCACTTGCGTGGTCTCCTGATATTTTCACAACTTCTGACCTTCCTGCTAAAGCCCTGACATCCAGCTTTGCTCTTATACCGCAAGGTGTGGGGACCGAAACCGTCTTGATCATATCCTTTTTCTTCAGGGACAGGACTGCTGACTTGGCAGCAGCCGCACATGTAGTTCCTGTAGTAAATCCTC
>JAIWAT010000066.1:0-8467 GCA_048634225.1 Anaerolineales bacterium
ACTATGAACGTAGAGCCGCCTGTTAGCTGTATCTTTCTTTTTTCGGGTGTGATAGCAATTCCACCTATATAGAATAGTGATGTTCCATATAGTTGGTAATGAAATATATAAATCTGTTGAAAAATGTTCCTGATAGATCGTCAGGCAGATGACAGACCGACATACCGTTATATCAGGATCAATCAGCACCCGTCCCGGGTGAGGGGTAGATGTACGATCATATTGATATCATGCAATGGTGATATTCCCGCCCTGCTGGCTTAGCCTTGATACCATACCAGTATCGTCATGTACTTCAAGATCGATCTTGACGTTCATGGCTTCTGTCAGGTTCAGTTTCGTGGGCCTTGCCATCACTCCGGTCAGGTTGTAATCATATATCAACTCTGATGAATTATTCCATACAGCCCATCTGTATGCTGTAATAAAACCGTCAGGATCAGGGTCAAATGATCTTGAAGCATCCAGTATCAAATAATTCTGAAAAAAAACAGTTCCATCAGAATCCACTAGACGTTCTGTTTCGAACTGCACTTCTGCAAGCGGTACAGCCGGCATAAAGGTCTGTTTGAAGATATTGATGTGCGAGGTGATCACTTCAATCACAATAGTGTCTTTCTTTTGTACAGGCAGGTATGGTGTAAATGTCTCAAAATCGGTCATATAGGTGATATTGTAGATAGTGTTACTGGCCTTGTAGGTGATATTGTAGTTGCCGGTGCTGTTGGTCATGTTACCGCCAAAATCAGTGCCAATAAGTGTTATATTCCCGGCTGTGTAGTTCATCGAATAATTATTCGCCTGGATGAAATGCGGGATAGTTGAATTGGACACCTCTTCAGAACCCACATTGATCGGGAAATGTGGGAGATGATAAGTATAATTCTCACTATTATTGACCCAGCCCGTAACATCGATGATCTCTGACAGATGGATATTCATATCACCTGATGCAAGAAGTGTAATGTTCCCTGTCTGGTGGTCCATTAAATAATCCGTCCCGCTGGTGAAACTATGTGAAGAGTTCTTTACTGTTTCGAGGTACTCCACACCAGGATATAATACCCCGGGATACACTACCACCGGATGGTTCGGCAGAGAGTAGGTATAATCCTTGCTGCCGTCAACCCACCCCGATACATCAAAATCTTCGTTAGAATTCACGGTAATGCCGCTAAAGTTTAAGCATATCTCTTTGCTCCTTGTAGCCGGGATTAATACTCGTTTTTTATAATTATATATTACAGGATATCCTTTATAATAATCAAGGACGCCTGTCTCATCATTAGCCATATAATTTTTTGAAAATATTTTATTCATGCTAATTGCTGTTATATATGAGTCTGCGGTGTTAAGATTTAAAATAGTGACATTGACCTGGTTCCAGTGTGTGGAATTCCCGACCGGGTCAATGGAAATGATCCTGAGATTCTCGTTCTCCACAGCAGCCAGGTGACTCTCCCGTTCCATTGTTTCTTTCTGCATTGCTGAGACCATGACAGCTAACCCGGATGCTGCGGTTATTGTAATAAGAATAAGCATAAGTGTACCAAATACAACTGATACACCCCTTTCATCAAAAAAAAGAGATAATCTACCTATAAATCCCATTATCATAACATTAAAGTGGGTGATTATATACCTTTTCAGTATAATCTCTATAGTCGGTTGAGATATATATATAAAACATATCACGAAACATATAAGCAATCATACAGAATAGGAATAGCAATGGTATTATCAGGCATCGGATTAAAGGAAATCCCTGAAAATGCAGTATTATTAATTGAAGAGGATCTAGGCAGTATCAAGAGCGTTTTTGTTCAGAGAATTGGATATGATGCTGTCAGAACCGACAAAAAGGTAGTGTATATCTCTACAAAGCGATCCAAAGAGGATGTCATTGATCAGATGTCAGCCTTTAATCTGAACGGGAATTCAGAGAGATTCGCAATACTGGGAGATTTTAGGGATAGGGTAGCACTGCTTGATATGTGTCATGAAGATACCATAAAACGTCGGGAACTGTATCACTTGATAGATCCCCTGCTGCAGAACATCTCTGATGTGGATATCTGCATTGTGGACACGTTTTCTTCGCTTTTCATAGAAGAGGATGTACACATAATGGTAGATGCACTTAATTCGCTGATCAATATCAGTAGAAATAGCAGTATAACTTTTTTACTGGCATCTGATATAGGTATACTTTCTGAAAGGGTTGAGAGGATTATGCATTCTATGGTAGACGGGATAATCCAGTTCAGGACCGAATATTCAGGAGGGAAAGTGAACAGGTTTATCAATATTCCTAAAATGAAAGGAATTTTACCGCTCAGCAAGATGATACCGTTCAACGTAACGAGTGATGGGATAACGATAGACATGAGAGAGCGTGTAGGCTGATATCAGAAGATGCCTGATGTGCATCGTTTCATATCTTTTCTCAATCTCCTGACAGCACCCTGGCAGTTGCCTTCCCCACCGCATCACCCGCCTGTGCTTTAATAACATAGACACCATCATCCGCACCAAGCATTACTTTTACAATAACCAGACCATCCTCGCCTGTCTTCACAATCCTGGGATCCACGCTGCCGTCAGGCGATATACTGATTTTGACATAGACATCAGGGGCAGGATTTCCATCAGGATCAGTGACATTGAATACAACAGGTTCCATAAGTGGAAGCCCTCCGAAACCTTCCTGTCCACTACCTGAGACCAGTTCGATTCTGACTGCATCTGCCACCGGGTTGGGGAGGATCAGTGCGGTACAAACGAAGTAGCAGCTTATCATCAGGATCGCAGAGTGTTTTAATCCGTGCTTCATCTCACCTTCTGTGATCTGGCCGATGATGATTCCACCAAAAAGTGCGTTCAACATGATCATATGGAAGAACCCGAGTTTAAAATCTATATCGGCAACTCCTGTATCCGCAAACAGGAGTTCCATCCCCAATCCCTGGATCAATGGAAGAAGTGATTCAGAGAGGATATAGGTCAGCATAACAATGATACCCTGTGCCAGATAAAATATGACAACATATTGTTTCAGGTTTCCTTCCTTCTCCCGTTCTATCCCGATCACGGCCCGCATATCCTCTGATGTCCGGAGTATAATATCTGCGACCCGTCCGCCAGTATACGCTGCCTGGACTACAAGGTTTGTGTACTTTTTTATCAGTTTGCTCTTGAATGCAGCACCCATATCATTCATAGCATCCTCGAACGAGTGCCCCAAGATCATAGCGGATGCTGCCCCCCTTACATTTTCTGTAATTACTCCGAGATCGGTCTTTGACAGATCGATCACACCCTTGATAGGGTCTATGCCGCCCCGCATTAATTCAGATAGTTTGAACAGGAATTCGGTGAATGCGACCTCGCGTTTTTTCAATAGTCTTTTCTGGGAGTAAATATCGATCGAATATGGTATGATCGCAATTAAAACAGCCAGTACAAGTATATGGTCCAGGTCGTCCTTTGACTTTTTCCCGGAAGTATCCTGCGTTGTTCCATCATTCTGTCCTGTACCTTCTATACTCATTCCGTTTTCGCTTTTTTCTATCTCTTCTACAAGTGTCTGGTACGCGGCAAGCCGCGCATCTTCTTCACTACTGTCCGCACTTGATTCTTCCTGGATGACAAAGGTATGTCCTGCAAGTACCGCCGCAAGAATAAGTATGAAAGCCGCGGTTACGGGAATAGCTATCGTGAAGTACTCCCTTTTTATATCGTATTTCAGTTTTATGACCTGCATATACCGGTCTATGCGCAAGCGTATTTCTTCTGATCTCATACCGGACTCCTTGAGTACTTTGTCCAGAGCAGGGCAAGAAAGAGGATGTTGATAAACGGCAGCACGAAATAGATAAAAATATTAAACAGATCCCGCGGTTTGAATAATCCCATCTCTATACCAAGCGCACCGCAGACCACAATCCCCAGGATCGCAAGTACAATGCTCAGCACAATGCCGCCGAGATACGCTTCACCGTAAACCGAGAGTGAATCAACGAACTCCTTCTGGACCAGTCTTCGCATCATCATCATATCCTTTGATTTTATTTCGAGGTAATCCATAAACCCGCCGCCTGAATGTATGATATTTGCAAGATCGATGCAGAAGACCCTGAATATCTCGGAAGAGGAATTTCGTATCAGGTCATTCATGGCAGTTGCCGCATCTTCACCGAGAATATCAACCCTGTAGATGACCTTTCCGAACTCCTTTGATATATGACCGTAATTCTCGATACTGATCCTCCTGATCACATCGATCGGTGATGATCCTGCACTTGCAAGTACCGACATATAGCCGAGCACATACGGGAGTTCCTGCTCGATGTCCATCTTCTTATCAGATATCCTGGTGTATATTATAAACGGGAATCCGCCAAGCGTGAGCGCGAAAGTGAGCATTGTCAGGATTATGACATAGATAAGCGGCTTATCTGAGCTGACAAAAAGGAGGGTAGATAACACGAACATCACGCCTGCTGCAATAATAGCGGTGATGCCTGCAAGCGATATGAACATGCCCGGTGTCATTTCAAGATCGGACTGATGCAGCAATCCTGCAATATCATCCCTCGGCTTTCTGTCGATATACCGCCCGAGATGATAACAGAACATCTTGTAACGTTTAAGATAGGTGTTGATGTCCTTCAATCCATCTTCTCCATCATCGCATCCTTTTCCCTTGAATATGTTCTTATAATATTTGCAACACTTTCGTAATCCGTAATATTATTATCAGAAAGATAGTCCAGCAGTTCTGCCCTCTTATTCAATTCATTTAAGAGATAGCCCTCCGGTACCCCGAACTCTTCCCTTATTCCTGCAAAGAGGGCGCAACTCCCGCTGTATAGGAATGTATCAGAGACCGGGTCCCACTTGAAGATGGGGTTTGTGATCAAATCCCCGCGATCCGGATCGAGCTCGATGATCTCAACGATGTTTGAAGCTCTTCTAATGTAATGCTCACCCTTCTTTATCATCGAGCTGAATATGATATTGTCCACACTTGAGAACAGACTTCTCGGAACATTCATCGGGTTCGACTCGACCCTGGAGAGGAGTTCTTTCATCGATCCTGCATGGATCGTGCCGAGACATGGGTGTCCGACCGAGATCGCCTGGAAGAGTGTGAACGCCTCTGATCCGCGCACCTCTCCGACCACTATGTATTCAGGGCGCTGCCTGAGCGCGGCCACAAGCAGGTCATACAGTTCTATATCACCTGCTGATTTGCTGCCGCCTCCGTTCCCTGATGATTTTGTAAGAGATGCTTCACCCCCGAATCCGGTACGTGTGATGGACTGTGTCCAGTTGGGGTGCATCAGGTTCAACTCTGCAGTATCCTCGATACTGACGATCTTGTATTCAGGACGTATGAACGAACACAGGGCATTGAGGGTTGTGGTCTTTCCTGATGCGGTTCCGCCTGCTGTCAGTACCGAGCGTTTGTATTCAAGGATGATCCAGAGATATGCAAGCTGTTTCGAATCAAAGGTTCCGTATTTGATAAGATCAATGGGGGAGACAGGATTCGACCTGAAACGCCTGATCGTGAAGGTCGAGCCTTTTCTTGTGACCTCCCGCCCAAGTGTGAGATTTATACGGCTTCCGTCTGTAAGCGTTGCATCCCGTATCGGCTGGAGTACAGAGATGTGCCTGCCAGAGGTCTGTGCGATCTTCATCACAAAGTTGTTCAGTTCCACTTCCCCGAAAGTGACATCACTCATTATCGAGCCGTATATCCTGTGGTTTATGTATACCGGATTGTCCGGTCCGTTACAGGTTATATCCTCGATATAAGGGTCTTTCATCATGATATCGATCTTACCAAACCCGATATACTTCTTCAAAAGATGATAGAACATCTTTTCTTTCTGGAAATTATCCAGGTTCAGCAGGTATATATTGATGATCATCGAAAACCGGTCCCGTAGATACTTTTCCCTGTCTGTATCCTCGATTATCACGATATCGGAGTGGATCATCTTCTCAAATGCATTTTCTATGATCGCTAAATACTTTACCTCACTATCGCTCAGCAGGGGCTCCACTATATGGTAGATCAGTTCTTCGCCCTCATAACGAACATTCACATACTGGAATGGGGGATTAACCTCGTAAGTGATATCCACCTCACGCAGCGGCACTCCGAGAACCGGGGTAGATACTTCACCCAGTTCGAAGCCGAGAGGGTCGATGTTTTCGTATTTCGGAGAAAAAACCTGTTTGATGCGGTCACGTATGTTGAACCTTTTCCTTTTTGTTTTTGTTTTTATTTCAGGGGCCTCCGGTTCCATGTCCGGTGATGTCCCTTCAGGGATTACTTCCTCTCCTGATTCAGGAGGTTCTGGCGGATACATTGTGTCCCCGACAGACGCTGCCTGGTCGTATGGTGCTGAAGGTTCAGGGATCACTGTCCCTTCTGGTGCAGGGAGTTCAACCGGACCTATTGTCTCTACAACAGACGCTGCCGGGTCGTGTGATGTTAATGGTTCAATGATCACTGTCCCTTCTGGTGCAGAGAGTTCAACCGGACCTATTGTGTCCCCGATAGATGCTGCCGGGTCGTGTGATGTTAATGGTTCAAGGATCACTATCCCTTCTTGTGCAGAGAGTTCAGCCGGGTCCGTTGTGTTCCCGACAGATGCCGCCGGTTCGTGCGGTACTGAAGGTTCAGATGAAGATGATTCCCTGCGCAGTATTTTTTTCAGCTTTAATTTAACCAATCCGTCTCCTCCATAATAGTATTCTTGTTGCTGCATTGATCAGCATCACGATCACGATCAGGACAAAGGCTGCTGCAAATCCGTTCGATGCAGGGATAAGGTGCGGGAACTCAAATGACCTGTACACCGTGATCGGAAGCGCAGCTACCAGGTCCTGGAACGGATAAAACTTCAGGCCGAATAACAGATCTTCATCCCGGAGTATCTTGAGTTCAGGCAGGAACTGGGTATATCCTGCGGTCAGGATCACTACTGCGGATTCTTCTGCCGCACGCCCGATGCCGAGCACCACGCCTGTGAGTATTCCTGTGAGCGCGAACGGGACCGTTATGCGCCGAACCGTGTCCCATTTCGATGCACCGAGCGCATAACTTGCCTCCTCAAGTTCGACAGGGACAGTATCTATCGCCTCTTCTGCCGCGCGCTCGGTCGCTAAACCCGCTCGGGTCGAAGCTGCCGCCAGCAGAAGGACGACTGAATCGCCTCGGTTTGCTGGACTTTAGCATGTCACTGGTCTTGAAAATCTGGCATGAATCACTGACCAGCTGAAGCTGGCTTTCTTTTCTTAATAACGGGCGGTTGACCAGGATCTGGTCGAGCATGCCCCAGCTGTTATAATAATGCGTACCACTTTGATCATTTTGTAACGGCCACATCAGGTTATATAGATACGGCTTGCGTGATCGTTTCGATTTAACTTTTGAGGAATCTTTAAGTCCCAGCGCATAATGGGTGATGGAACGATTAAATGGCTCATCATTAAAATCGCCCATCACGATAATTGGAACTTCTTTTTCAAAGTTTGCGTAAATTCGCTCTATCCAGTAACTCATGGTTTCGGCAGCGATAATACGATAGGGTTCACTTTCAAGATCACCGCCAAGTTTGCTCGGCCAGTGATTACCAAGAACCACTAAATCATTTTTCTGCTGCGATTTAGTTTGAAAATTGACCTGAACAATGTCCCGTGTTGCATTTCGTTTGACCACCACATGTGAAAAGACATCTTTTTTTGCTGGTTTTTTGAACAGGTCATTATCGTAGATAAAAGCGACATCAATGCCTCTGGCATCCCCGGTATCTGAATGCACGACAGCATAATTTCTTCCAGTGAATGCCAGTGCATCAACCAGTTTTTCCAGTACCGTTTTATTTTCAACTTCGCAAACCCCTAGAAGGTCTGGTCCATTGTTGTTATTCATCTGCGAGATAATTGACGCAAGTTGCTTTAGCTTATTGTTTAATACTGTGTTGTTCCAGCCGACTAACTCACTTTTAAGCTTCCTCTGTAACCATTCAGGTCGGTCAGTTGAATTTGCGACATCAAACAAGTTTTCAAGATTCCACCAGGCGATAAAATATTCCATAGTCATATTTCCTGTTTGGTTGCTTACGATTATTATCTGGTATTACTGTTGCCAGACAGGCATTATTCATGATAGCCGACTGCCTTTGCATTATGTCATGATTATTCTCCATTAAAAACAGCGTACAAAATAAAAATTTTCACTGCTGATATTAATGGCTGTCCATTACTGCTGTTACTGCTGATAAACTATGCTGAACGTCCCCAGGTTAGTGCCATTCTGGTCTGTCCCCAATGTCAGTAAGCTAAGGAAAAACTGTGCCATGGTAGGGTGCGCCGTGCGCACCAAAATGCCAACAGGTCGGTAATTTCATGGTGCGCACGGCGCACCCTACTTCGACAAAAATACTTA
>JAIWAT010000067.1:0-8356 GCA_048634225.1 Anaerolineales bacterium
ATATTCATTCTTTATATCTCCCTAATTTTAGTCCTGTACTAACCGGGCATTTGTCCTGCACATGGATGGGGGTATGTGCAGGACCTTTCCACCCCGGTAACTATGAGCGTTTTCAACTGGTTCTATCTCCGGGGATATTCCGGATGACTACCAGATCGCTCTGATTGATGAATGGGAACGTACCTATATAATTCTTACACAAATGATATATGTAGGCATGAAATATCTATAGTTATCATAGTTATCTATATAGATTATATGGGGTGCGTTTGTGGGTAAAAACGTGATGCTGAGGCATGACACTGTTCCATTTGATAGTTATTTCCAAAATAGTGATACACCCGCATTCTTTCGCAGTTGAGTACCTGCTGCGCCCGATGGGTGTGTGGGTAACGCTGTTACAACCTTAAATTCGGAAGACCTTTTATTTTTCAGTTCGATGATTTAGTAACTTTTTAATTTATTCTGGATAAATAGGTCATAGCAAAAAAGATTAACCGCAGAGGACACGGAGAATCGCAGAGGGTTGTTATTTTTCTCTGCGTCCCTCTGCGGTTTTCCGAATCATCCCAGAAAATAATAAAAAGTCTCATGATTTATTATTATCATATTTGTGTCTTTTAATATTTTTTCAGACGCTGATCATAGTAAGAACCAATAAAAATAAAATAATATCATGCAATTTTCAATAAGTCACAATAAATGAAACCAAAGAGGGCACAAAGATATGATCATACGCAGACTCTTTGACCTGCACGCCTTGCGGGCATAGCAGGCACTTGACCCCACAAGTGGTGGGTGTTCTCCCGTGGTTACGATAGAACATATATATCCTCACGATTTTTCCGACCCCTCTCCCTTATTCAGTCATCTCAAAATACGCCTCAACGTTTGGTAAAAACTCTCTCTGGTTTTGACCAGAACAATCTCTATTCGATTTTCATTCTCGACAATCCGATAAGCAATTCGGTATTCTGTATTTACATACTCAAAATGGTAAGACCTGATACCTTTCAAGGGTCCCTTAAGTTCCCCATACCGATAGGGCTCTTCTGACAGTTTCCTTACTTCATCTTTAATTTTACGCTGCAAATGCTGATTGAACTTTCTGTATCTCCTATGCGCAGAAGGAGACATGAAAATGTGGTATTGTTTTCGTTCACCACTCGTCAATTGGTATCCCCTCTCCCTTTTCCAGCTCCTCAAGAGACTGATCGATGCTTTTGAAAGCCTCTTTATCCAAAAGGATTTCTAAAGTTTCAGACTCTGCTGCACTTAGCCCTTTTAAGATGTGAGCCAGTCGTTCGAGGTTAATCAGTTCGACTCGATCCATTTCTTTTATTGCTGTCGACATCTATAAATCACCTACTTATTCTTATGTTTATAGTGATTATATAATATATTCCTTGGTGGTTACATATACTGCAAGATTTGATGATTATCAAATTTGTGTCTTTTAATATTTTTTCAGACGCTGATCATAGTAAGAACCAATCAAAATAAATGGGACCGTGTCTGCAAAATGATTATCAGCTCCAGTCATCGCTGCATGTCCTGCGTTCAAGATCACTGTGCGCCGGATTGTAACTGTGTTTCATCACCATCCGGCTGAGATGTATAAAAGTATACCCGATCAAAATTAAACATATCAGACTTGCCCCAATCATAACCTCATAATAAAAGTTAGTTAAGTGTTGTAATCCTAAAAACATATTAGCTGCTTGCACGAAAAAAACAAGGATCAATCCATCGATGACAAACAAAATGGTTCGCCTGGACCTATTGTACTGCAAAAATAAACCAGCGCGTACCAGATCAGGGTTGCCGTTTTTCACCATGTTTCGCACTCTGGTAAATGAAACCATTAGTGCAACGAACAGTATTCCCATACTTATATAGATTATATAGTTTAACATGTTAACCACATTCTTCGGTTTTTGATTATCTTCATTACCTGGGACTGTCGGAAAAGCCTGGTTTTTAAATATTTCAGCTTTACTGTCTAAATTCGATATGGCACAGTATAGTGATTTAGTTGGAACAATAACTTTGAAAGTTTCAATTTAGGCGTTTTTCAGGTACTTTTTCGACAGTCTCTACTCTAATTGATAAATGGGGACATATCTATATAATTTTTACACAAATGATGTATATAGGTATGAACTATCTATGGTTGTCACAGTTATCTATATAGATTATATGGGATGCGTTTGTGGAATAAAACGTGATGCTGAGGCATAATATATTCTGCTCAGGGTGGAGTGCTTTCCCCTTTCAACAATAAATAAGCGATCAGGAAACCTACTACCGCAGTAAGAATTATGATCAGGTACAGCGCTTTTTCAATAACAAATACTGTCGACTTCTTCACGGTTTCAACAACAGAACTGGCATGCTGGATTCGCTCTTCGATCCCTGTCGAAAATTGATCGATCATATGAAACTGCTCTGGTATTTCTATTCCCATAAAGCCTGTTTGGTTCGTCCTGTTAGAAGATGGGGCGTTCGGCGTTGAAATTATGTAATTCACAGCCCCCTCATCTGGCGCAGCCTGCGTTTGTTTCTCGTCTGCCTGCGTTTCGTTCTCTTCCGGCTGGTTGTCAGGTGGTGTTATCCATTCTCCAGTTGACAGATCCTTAACCTGGACCACCTCGGACCCCTCCTCCCAGAATGAAGAGCGCACAACACCCCTATAGTTGCTCCGTGCCTTGAACTCAACCTCGGCGTACGGCAGGTCAAGCTCATCGAACCGGTCCGGGTGTATGAGGTAAGATATCCCAAGGGATTCCCCTGGTGGAAGAAGAACGCCTGTTACTGTCATGAGGTACGAATCATTGACACTGCAAACACCAAGGTCCCATTCGCTTAGGGGCAAAGTGCCGCCTTGGGTGCCCTGCTCAATGCTGCCCTCGATATAACCCGCACCTGCGGGCACGGTGTCTGTGAGATTGATCCATGCGGCGCGGTCACCATCGTTATGTATGTCCAGTCTTATCCTGCCGGTTCCATTATCTTCCGGTTCTACGGATTTGGCCAGGATCATATGAGGTCCGTGAACCGTAATTGAAAAACTCCCTGACTCCCACGAAATGTTCTTACCATAAAAATTAGTGGTGGCAGTTGCCCTGTCGATCGTGTACGTGCCAGGTCTGGCAGGCACCAGTTTATAGCTGGTGGTGTACGGACTACCCTCTGATATATATACAGGAGACCCATCCTCAGTGGTCTCTGCGATCACGAAGGCATCAGGTACGGGCGGGTTTATAAGACTCAGATTTCCAACTGTATAGAATCCGATATTATACACACCTAAGGTGACAACGCTATAATCCCATACATCATACATTTTTGACCCGGAGATGTACCACGGGCTCATATCGATCTCGTCACGGATTAACCGTTTTACCACTCTCAACTTCGGATCTGTGCACGATAGGGTGATGGAAGCGTTAGCATCGTATTCAGCGCCTTTGATATCGATCCCGTCCGCCGATGCCGTGATATTGTATTTTATCTCATATGGTGAGGTAACTTCATCCCATGCCGGCGTAACAACAGTAAAATTGATAGATGATTTGCTGTCTTTCTCCATACACCCGAAATTCTTAAATATCGTCTGGTCATGGAACTCAAAATCACGGTCCCCTGTCAGTTCAAGTTCTCCGATTTCCACCTTCAGTTCAACATTCTCTATCCACGCCTCCCCGGTATTTTTCACATCTATCGTGATCGTTTTCTCCTTTTGCGGCGCATACTGGCTGGAAGAAACAGTGATCTCTTCGAACGTCTCAGAGCTTGCACTGATATCAATCTCAAGTGCAGGTCTTCCCCTGCGATAGAATTTGAGATGTGCTGACGGTGTTTCATATTGGTCCGTGGTTATTCCGGTCAGTTCTACCTTTAATTCAGCATCCAGTTGGAACCACCTGTCATCCGGCTGGAGGTTAAGGAACAGGACCTCAGTTGTTACCGTACCGCCTTTTTCAATTGATACGGCCGTAGCGTTCAGGCCCGAATCAAAATCATCTGTACGTACGGTATAATGTACATTATCAACTTCGAGTTTGTATATCTTACCCCATGCAATGGCCGCACTTCCGCAGCTCACCCACTCCACATCGGTCTCCAGGTCATCATCAGGACAGCATTCACCGACTGCTGCCGCAGGGACCAGGAATAGCAGAATGGATAAAAGTATGATCGATAATGGGATGTATTTTAAAAATCTACAATAACCATAGCCAGCATTAACACTAATTTTACAGGTTATGTTTTTTAACATACGAACCACTCCCCACTTCTTAAACCAGTTCTGCATCAGGAATTCCGGAAACTGCTTTTGCAGATAACATAGATAAATAAGAAATATGCAAAAAGAGCAACAAAGATGGAAGGGATAGCTAAGTTGAAGACCTCTGAAGGTGTATACCAGCACGTTGAATAAAATGTATACAATGAAAGTACCGTTGCGATCAGCATACTGATGATTCTTTTCATTGGTTTACGTCTGAGCTCTTCTTTTATAACCTTTGCACATGTGAATTATGTAGTGAATATTTAACTATATAGAATGTCCGCAGATTATTTTTTATGCTCTGGATATCTATTGGTCCCAAAGAATCCTCTTTTTTCATCTTGATAACTATACCCTGCAGCTCTCCTGCGGTTGGGTGTGCCGTCGCAACGTTTGACTATATTCGTATTAAAATCTAACTTTTCGTTTGAATATATTCAAACGAAAATGAGGGAAGAAGAGATGACCTGTTCAGGTATGGTTAGTATAAAACCTGCACAATGCTATGCCTGCCTGAATATCTCGTATCCAAAAACTGTGATCGTGATCACAACAGATACCAGCGACAGCACAATCACCGTATTTGAGTAATTAACATTAAGCACGTACCACGAAAGTCCGCCCATAACATGCGTAATGCTCATCAGCAGGATGATATAAACGCCAATATGATATATCTCCGAATCAGCGAGGAATTTTAACACAATGTAGGCAGACACATAGTAAAAAAAGATCGTAAACACCAGATATGGAATTACCATATCGTGCCTTATCGCATATGTCAGGGTAGGGCTAAATTCGTATTGAAGTACCGTCTCGATGCTGCCGGCAAAATAGAACGTCAGGCTGTAGTCGATGATCACCGCGGTGCAGAGAATGAATGGAAGCATCCTATAGCTGTGATAGATCGATTGTAAGTTCTGAGATATTTGCCGCATAATCACTGATCCGGTTGAAGCTGTCCAGGATGATCTCGATCGATGGGACCGTTGGCGATTGATCGATCTCGGATACCTTCCTGTTCAGACTCTTCCTATCAGTCAAAACTTTATTTGCCAGGTTTTTATCCGAATGTCTAAGCGATTCAACGCTGTGGGAGACAAGACTCTGCGAAGCCTTCCCGATCTCCATGATCTGTATTAGAATATCTTCCGGGATACTGGCAGGGTCGAGATGTCCTGCGATCTTGGCCGCATGATCACCGATGCGTTCGATATTCTGTGCAGCGAGTCGATAATAGAACGATTCGATGAGGTTCAGTTTATCCTTTTTCGTAATCCTGTTCGGATCCAGTCGATCGATATACTGTTTTGAGACCAGCAGATACATTCTATCAACGTCATCATCCCTTGAGATGATCTCGTTAAGTATTGTGCCATCCTTTTCTTTCAACACATTGATCATATCATCAAGCATCAGGTACACAAGTGAAGACATCCGTTTAAGTCCCTTTTCAATTGTGAATTCATCAGTATCAAGGAGATCCTGGATCACGATCTTAGCATCACTTTCTTCAACAACCTCGATCCCGATCAGGTTCTGGCAGATTTCTCTTATCTCTTTTTTCATATTCTGCGGGATACTGCCGCCGCGTATTTCGATGAATTGGTATCCGCCTATCACATATGCACCTATGATATCACGCCTGAGTTCATCTATTTGCTTTCCGTGTTCCAATTTTTTCACACGTGGAGCTGCTTTATAGCCCGGCGGCGTGACCACTATTGCCCCATCACTCCGGTATGAGATCGAAACCATTGATCCGGCCGCCAGCCCTGAATCCACAGCCCACTTCTTAGGAATGGTAACAATAAATGTAGATTTTCCAGTCATCTGCACTTTTCTTGTATCCATAAAACACCTCAGTTCAGCTTCACCCTGTCACCTGTTACCATATACACCACGCTCTCGCAGATATTGGTGGCATGATCCCCGATCCGCTCAAGGTAGCGCGCCACAAACGTCAGGTGGGATGCACTGGCAAGCTTTCTCGGATCCTCGACCATCAGTGTAATTAACTCCCGCCTGATCTGGTCAAACAGTGCATCGATCTCATCATCACATTTTGCAGTCTCGTATGCCAGGTCAGGGTTCGACTCACTAAAAGCCTGCAGTACACGGTCCAGCATCTCGCATGCTACGTGAGCCATTCTGGGAATATCGATCAGGGGTTTGATATGTTTCTCATCCCCTATCACAACGACGATCTTTGCAATATCCACAGCAAGGTCGCTCATCCGCTCAAGGTCAAGATTGATCTTAATAACAGCCCCTATCATCCGCAGATCCCGGGCCATTGGCTGCTGTAGTGCAAGAAGCCGCATGCACTTAATCTCGATCTTAGCAGAATGATCATCTATTTCAGCGTCGCCTTTTATCACAGCCTCTGCCTGTTCGACATTGTGGTCACGTAGTGCCTCGACCGAATTTTTGATAGATATGCCTACCAGTTCACCAAGTCTTAAGACCATCTGCCGTACTTTTGCAAGTTCCTCATGGTATTGTTCTCGAACCATTATATCCCTCCTGTTCCATCTCCTGTTAATCCTGTCTGAAATTTTCCTTTTCTTGTTGTATCCTGATCCACTTTTCTTATATCCTGATCGTCGTGCGCTTGATCATCCGAACCGTCCGGTAATGTAATTCTCTGTACTCTTTTCGACAGGACGTTCAAATATCTGTTTTGTCTTCCCGAACTCGATCATCTCACCGAGCAGGAAAAACGCCGTATGATCAGATACCCTGGCAGCCTGCTGCATATTGTGCGTCACGATGATGATCGTATAATCGTGTTTCAGCTCATTGATCAGGTCCTCGATCCTGGCTGTCGATATCGGGTCAAGTGCACTGCACGGCTCATCGAACAATATCACATCAGGATTTACTGCCAGTGTTCGTGCGATGCAGAGCCTCTGCTGCTGTCCTCCGCTCAGGTCGAGTGCAGGTTTGTCCAGTATGTCACCTACCTCGTCCCAAAGCGCAGCAGCCTTAAGACTGTCCTCGACCACCTTATCCAGTTCGCGTTTTGCCTGCGTCCCGTGAATGCGCGGCCCGTATGCGATGTTGTCATAGATGGACATCGGGAACGGGTTTGGCTTCTGGAAGACCATCCCTATTTTCTTCCTCAATACAACAACATCCACATCCTTTTCGTAGACATCCCTGCCTTCAAACAGCACCTTACCAGTGATACGGCACCCCTTTATGAGGTCATTCATCCGGTTAATGCACCGGATGAACGTGGATTTACCACACCCGGACGGACCGATCAGGGCAGTGACCTTATTCTTTTCTATCAGGATCGAAACATCTTTCAATGCCTGTGCACTACCGTACCAGAGGTCCAGGTTGCGGCTTTCGATCTCAATATCTTCTATTCCCATCGATTTTTTCTCCTTATTACATCTTATTTTATCATCAAAAATCTTACAATTCGTATCAATGCCGTAACCCGGACCTGGCCTGGTAGTAACGCTGGATCGCAACAGCAGTAAAATTGATCAGAAGCACCATCCCAAGCAATACAGCCGCACTGCCGTACGCCATATCATCGGATATACCTTCAGATGCAAGGATATACAGGTGGTACGGCAGTGCACGTACAGGATCGAATATCGATTCCGGCAAAAGCAGCGAGGATCCGGCTGTATACATGATCACGGCAGTCTCACCGATCGCTTTTCCGGTCCCGAGTATGATCCCTGTCGTGATGCCTGGAAGGGCACCCGGCAGCACAACCTGCCTGATGGTCTGCCATTTCGTAGCCCCGAGCGCAAGACTGCCATCCTTTAGACCACCTGGTACTGTTTTTATCGCTTCTTCTGATGCCCTGACCGTCCAGGGCAGTATCATGAACATCAACGCAAGCCCGCCTGAGAGGATTGAAAAACCAAACCCAAGATACACCACAAGGAATGCGTATCCGAAGAGTCCGATCACAATTGACGGGATCCCTGCAAGACATTCCACACAAAATGAAATGATATGCGTTACAGCATTATCCGGTGCATACTCGGTAAGGTATACCGCAGCTCCGATACCGATCGGGGCAGCAGTCAGTAT
>JAIWAT010000068.1:0-8182 GCA_048634225.1 Anaerolineales bacterium
CATTGCCCACCATGATCATTCCTGCCGGAACCTTTGGCCAGGATTCACCCGAGCAGGAGGTACAGTTCGGGACAAAATACAACGCTTCTGCTGATGCATCTGCATCGCAACTGATCTTCGACGGAAGATATATCGTCGGTGTGCAAGCATCCAAGCGTTTACTCGAAAAAACCAGGCAACAGTTCATCAAAACAAAGCTCGATATGTATGAAGCAGTTTCAGCTGCATATTACAGGGTACTGGTTGCCGAAGATACCAAGGTGATCCTTGACAGCACTCTGCGATACATGGAGAATATACTTTATGAAACACGCATCACCTTCGAAGCCGGCTTTGCAGAAGAAATAGACGTGGATCAGTTGGAACTGATCGTAGCTGATTTGCAGGCCAATATTATTATAGCAGAAACCCAGGTACAAATTGCTTATGCATTTCTTAAATTCCTTTGCGGGATAAAAATCGATGATTCGGTAGTAGTTATAGATGAACTGGATGATCTGATGACACAAGTTAATTACACAGCACTGCTCGAAGATCCATTCAATTATGAAAACAATATCGATTACAGGATCCTTAAAACACAGGAGCAGATAGCAAAACTGCAGATCAAGCTCCAAAAATCGGAATACATGCCATCCTTGTCTGCATTCATAAATTACCAAACCCAGGCCCAGCGAACCAATTGGGACTTTTTTAATACGAATAATAAATGGTACAGCAACTCCTTCTGGGGAGTAGAAATGAGTATTCCTATTTGGAGCAGCGGACTTCGCCGTGCACGTATTCAACAGGCAAAGATCAATCTCAAAAAAATCGGCATTGCAGATGAAAGATTGCGTACAGGCCTGAGCATTCAGGTCCAGACTGCACAAATGGAATTCAACAATGCATACCTTGTAATGATGAATAAATCTATGGCTATGAACACGGCCGAAAAGATCCTCAGGATTACAAGTGAAAAATACAAAGAGGGTCTTTCAAGCAGTCTTGATCTTTTACAGGCCAATAATCAGTTCCTTTCAAATACATCCGATTATATCCTGGCTATCCAGCAGGTTCTGGTGAAGAAGCTCAGCCTTGAAAAACTTATGTATAGTGACTGATAGCAGCTGTTTATTCGCTTATAGATTTAGATCAATAAAATGTTTAACGCTTATTAATAAAATCATGAGAAAAACGCTTACCGTCATAGGGATCATCCTTATTATCGCATCCTGCGGCCCGGCTGATAAAAAAGAATCTATCAGAGAGGAGATTAAACAACACAAAGCTGAAGTCAGTCATCTGAACATTAAAATTACCGAACTTGAAAAAGAATTAGAAAACCTTATGCTCCTTTTATTACCAGCACGTTGCAGCAGGATGCTTTTAATAAATTGAAATTTACTACACGAAAGACCATGCTTATCGCTCAACAGCTTTATGAAGGAGTGGAACTTGGCGATGAGGGCCCCATAGGACTTATAACTTACATGCGTACAGATTCTGTCAGAATAGCTGATGTTGCTATGACGCAAATCCGTAAGTTTATCGGTGATAAATTTGGGGCAAAGTATCTTCCGGCAAAACCGCATATGTATAAATCAAAAAACAATAGCTGGAAGGACCCATTTTCCGGCTAAAGTAAAAATTAAAACAGCAATGATTGGATTGCTCGAAATACCATATAGTTGTTCCTCTGAAAATTCGCCAGTTGATGAAGATAAACTGTTGATAAATTTTATAGGTTAGTTAAAATCTTTTGACCAGAGTGCGTTGGGTGAAAATAATAAGATAGTCTAAAAATCCCTCAACGGTCTTGTATTATTCATTTCTGGACCGAGTGGCCAGCTAATAAAGCAGCCGCTATTTTAGACGGCTGTTTTTTGTGTTATAATAAAAAAAAATGAGGACTTTTTCAACCCCTGTAATTTATTAAATTAGTAGAAGAGCTGACAATACCTTCTCACATACATTTTCTCTAGCTTTTGTTTTTTTACCTCTTATCTCATCACCACGATATTCTTCGCCATCAATCCAAACAATGCCAACATGCTTTGGATCATTGTCTAAACCACCGACTCTTTGTTCATCAAATTCAAGTAAACATCTATGTTCATCACAATATTCTTTCAATGAAGTAACAGGATCACATTTATGAAGAATCTCTTTTATTTTTTTATCATCCAGAATCAGCTCATCCCCATAAAGATTGAGCACAATTTTTTTGGTAGTAATCCAATCTTCCCCAGAATCTTTAAAAATTGCTCCAATCAATGCTTCTAAAAGACTGGGAATCCAATTTTCACGACTATTTTTATTGTTTTTTTCATACTCAGTAATATTTATGAACTTGTCCAAGCCGTGTTTAAGGCAAACTATTGGGAGGATATTTTTATTATCTACAAAAAAGGTTGTTAACTTTGAAAGTATCCCTTCGTCCAATTTGTAATTTTTAGAAAGATGTATTCCGATTATAGCATTTAATATTTTGTCACCTTCGAATTCTAATATCTCATTATTTTTTATAGAATTATAGGATGAGTGAGTAAATGCTTCCTCTAATAATTCTCGTTCCTTAAAGTTATAACCGATTTTATCTTCTATACAATTAAGTCTGTTTGTTGCAATGTTCATTTTGGTTGCTCCTATTTATCTTACTAAATGTTTGCAACAAAAAAAAGAAAAACAATAAAAATAAATTCATATAACCACCTCTATATGAGTAATGCCACCATCTAGCATTAGTCTACAGCAATAGTACAATGAATTTATTTTTGTTGTTTTTTTTAGTTTTGTTATCTTGTCTTATATGTAATCACATTTAAATATTTATGTATTAGATTATGATATTTATAAATAGTATGGATGCACAATTTAGCCATCCTGCAGTCACGGTATACCCCGTACAAATGTACCGGGCCTGTATATAGCGATTTTCCGTATTTACCTTCTGTTATGCTCGTATGTATTGTGTGCTGAGATTTATTTCTCAACCACGTCCCAGCCAGCGCCCACGGAGCCGTGGTAGCAACTCAGAGCCCATAGATGGTCACCGCACCATTCCTTCAAATGGGGAAACTCCTTCCTGAGCACCCTGCTACTTCTACCTTTGATCATCTTTGATATATAACTTACGGAATACTTTAGCGGGTATTTGAAAAATAAATGCACATGATCCGGGTTTACTGCCATATCAGTCAAACGTTGCGCCGGCACACCCAACCGCAGCAGAGCTGCGGGGTATAGTTATTAAGATAAACCGACTTCAGATAGACAATCACATTTATCTTCTTTTGCCATTTAGTCACCTTTCATCTTCGACCTGATGATCTCTTCGAGTTTCTTCTCGGAAGGTACTTTACCGACGACTGCGATCTCATCTTTTATGACCACAGTCGGTGTCATCATAACACCATACTTATCGCCCTCCTCACTGAACGCACTGTATTTTTCAACCACAATACCTTCTCCGATCTTTTCCTGAACCTTCCTTGCAACATCATGAGCCATTTTACATTTTGCGCAGGGCGGTTCTGATCCGAATACTTTTACAATTACATCCATATTCTTACCTCCATAAAATATTCCCAGCCACGAATCCGGCTATGGTAGCCATGATTACAGTGAGTATAATATAAGCCGTTGCCTTTTTTAAGCCCAGCACCCGGCTGATCACGATCATGTTCGGAAGCGAGAGTGCAGGTCCTGCCAGAAGCATTGCGAGCACCGGTCCTGACCCCATACCGAGTTTCATAAGTGAATCGATGATCGGGACCTCTGTGAGTGTTGCAAAGTACATGAGTGCCGCAGCTACCGAAGCAACCAGATTGCTCTGTACCGAGTTGCCGCCAACAAACCGCACAACAAGATCGGAGGGGAGGATCTGAAGGATCATACCGGCAAAGAATACTCCAACCAGTAAAAGCGGGAATATTTTCTTTGTGAGATCCCATGTCTCATACATCCAGTCGTGGATCTGTTCATCATCAAACCACTTTTTTGAGACATACACTGTCAGGATCACCAGAGGTCCAAGGACAAGTCCTCTCCACATCCACGTATCGATGATGCCGCCAAGCACAAGTATGGCGAGAAGAAGAGCGAACAATCCTGCCTGGTGTGCAGGGTTAATCTCATTTTCTACTGCAGACGTCATCGCCCTGACCTTTGCTTTATCCTCACTTCTAAAGACCATTGCCATAACCAATCCTATGACAATAGACATGCCAACAGCAGCCACAGCACGTGCAGCGCCGATATCAAATCCAAGGATCTTTGCAGTGTAGACAATAGCAAGCAGGTTGATCGCGGGTGCTGAGAAGAGGAATGTCGTGGCAGGACCAATACCAGCACCACGTTTGTAAATCCCGGCAAACAACGGCAGTACCGTACAGGAACATACTGCAAGAAGCACACCGCTGACGGATGCCACACTATATGAGACGTATTTTGGTGCATCAGCGCCAAAATAGCGCAGCACAGACTCCCTGGAAAAAAGTGAGGCTATAGCACCTGCGAGGAAGAATGCAGGTACGAGGCACATCAGCACATGCAGTGCCAG
Source organism: Anaerolineales bacterium (assembly GCA_048634225.1). GTDB lineage: Archaea > Halobacteriota > Methanosarcinia > Methanosarcinales > Methanocomedenaceae > Methanocomedens_A. Next base: position 4,544 of record JAIWAT010000068.1, read on the forward strand.
ATACTCTTTTACTGTTTCAAAGCCAGCCATCAACAATGCTTCAATTGTCATTTTCAACCTTCACTAAATAATACCGTTTCAATTATATTTGAAACAGCATGTACTTAAACATTAGGATTTTAAAGAGTTTGAAATCATGGAAGAACCAGAGATACCAGATTCAATCAGGTGTGAATTCGAAGAAAAGGGTGGAATAGATGGAATTGTTGAATTACTTCCTGATGATCAAAGAATAGGATATATCAACTCGATCGCCCGTGCGATATCAGATCCTGTACGGCTTAGGGTGTTATTTGCACTTTGTATACAGCCGATGTGCGTCTGCCTGATGGTCGCGATGACAGAGTATACATACTCGAAGATGTCATATCATCTTTCTATACTCAGGGATAGCGGTCTGATATGCTCAAAGCAGGAGGGAAATTACCTGATATATTATCCGACAGATCTTGGTAGAAAAGTTGTGGAATGGATTGGAAAAGGGTTGTGACTGCTGCCGATACATATTTCCATCACCCATAATTGTTCGTTCAAATGACACAATTAATAAAGAAGTCGAAATTCAGGTTCAAGTAACTACAAACGTCAGTGAGCAGTTTCCTGCACTCCCAACAATAGGGTTATAATACTGTAACAGATTATACTACTTTTAATATTTCAAAGCGGAAAGGTTTGAAGAGGAAATCAATGATAACAAAAGTAGGAGTGGTCTCACGCTGCGATAAGCCCGGTGCTGTGGAAATAGCAAGAGATATTATTGAACATTTCAAAGAAAAGCTGGACATCTATGTTGACCCGGGTACTGCAAGTGAACTGGGCATTGAAGGCTTCCCAGTGGCCCGGATGCGCGAGCTTGGTGTGCAGATGGTGATAACCATCGGCGGGGACGGCACAGTGCTGAGAACAGTCCAGCACATGGATGACCCCCTGCCTGTAATCTCTGTAAACTACGGGACCCTGGGTTTTCTTGTGGATGTGGAAGCCGATGATGCACTCCAGACCATAGATTCCGTCCTTTCCGGATTTGAAGTGGATGAGAGGTACCGGATGGATATATGGATCAATGACATGAAACTTCCACCTGCCACCAACGAGGTGGTAATCATCACGGCACACCCTGCCAAGATGCTTGCTTACAGGGTCTGGGTTGATGAACATGAACTTGAGGAACTGAGGGCTGACGGCTTGATCATAGCCACGCCAACCGGTTCCACTGCTTATGCCATGAGCGCAGGTGGCCCCATCGTTGACCCAAAGGTAGATACAGTAGTAGTTGTGCCCCTGGCACCATTCAAGCTCTCTTCCAGGCCGTGGGCCGTACCTGCCTATAGTACTATTAAGGTGGAACTGCTGCTGCCTGGCAAAGAAGCAGAAGTGGTGGTGGACGGGCAGTTCTCGCAGGTAATTTCTTCCAGTGATATCATCCGGATCAAAAAGGCAGATACACCGGCCCGGTTCGTGCGTATAAATTCCGAGGGTTTTTACGATAAAGTAAAAAGCAAATTACATTGAATAAAACATTTGGATTTAAGTCCTGATATAACATAAGAATGGGCAGGTAATAGCAATGATATTAGTGGTTTCAATCGGTGGGTCTGTGCTTACAAGCAATCTGGACCCTGAAAGGATCAGGAAATATGCCAGCAGTATAAAAGCACTTGCAAAGGAACACACCACGTACATTGTCGTCGGTGGCGGCAGGATTGCCAGGGATTACATAACTGCTGCCAGGGACCTGGGTGCAAATGAGGTGGAATGCGACATTATCGGTATCGACATGACCCGCATTAATGCAAAATTGCTCATCGCTGCACTTGACAGCACCGCCTATCCTGTACCCCTCACCAGCTACCAGGATGCCAGGAATGCGGCACTATCAGGCAAGGTTGTGGTGATGGGAGGCCTGATACCAGGACAGACAACTGATGCGGTATCGGCTGTACTGGCCGAATATGTGGGGGCTGACCTGCTCATCAATGCCACTTCAGTGGACGGGGTATATACTGCCGATCCAAACCGTGACAGCAAAGCAGAAAAGATTTCCTCAATGACACCTTCCCAGCTGGTTGATATTGTAATGAAGATAGACATGAGCGCAGGTTCCAACTCTCCCCTGGACCCGCTGGCAGCCAAGATCATCCAGCGGTGCGGGATCAAGACCTTTGTTATCGATGGCAGGGAGCCGGGGAACATCAATGAAGCTGCTGCCGGGCGACATAATGGGACACTTATTTCTAAGTGAACCCTGGCTGGTAACATGAGTCCTGGAATCGATCCCGGTAAGATAGGTTTTTCCTGCAGGTCAGTTGCGGATGACCCGTTTGATTATGCCTTTGAACTTGAAGATATGGGTTTTTCAGGGTGGGAAATCGTCTGCGAGGGGAACCAAACCCTTCTTGGTGATAACCTGGAAAAAATATCTAACATCATTGAGACCACCAATCTTACCCTTACGATCCACCTTCCTTTCTCAGACCTTAACCTTGCAAGCCTGAATGAGAACATATGGGACGAAACCATTCACCAGATGACGGAATTAATCGGGTTGTCGGCACCTTTTTCACGCCTGGCAGTGGTACATCCGGGACATCTTTCACCTTTGGGTATGCAGATGCCTGACCTTGCATGGGACCGCAACATCCAGGGTCTGCAGAGGTTGTGTGATTTTGCAGCCGAACATGATGTGACCATTGGTGTGGAGAATATGGTCAATATGGATTTTATCTTTGGCAGACAGGCAGAGGAAATGCTGGGCATGATCGAGTCGGTTGACCGTAATAACCTCGGGCTGACCTTTGATGTGGGGCATGCTAATACCAACGCAAGGGTAGATGAATTCCTTGATAAATGTCTTGACAAGGTTGTACATGTGCACCTGCACGATAACCATGGTACAAAAGACGAGCATCTGCCTGCCGGACAGGGGACTGTTGACTGGAAAAAAGTGTGCCATGCGCTTCAACATCTTGATGTAAGGTTCATACTTGAATCGCGGTCCATAGAGGACGGAAAGGCAAGTCTTGCGTATATTACAGGCGATTGAACCGACACTGTATCATTTAAGCGAACACCAATGAGTCTAATTCTCATTTAAATTCTGATTACGGATTTTTGTAATTCTTTCCAGCGTGTTCAGATCTATAAGCGTGACATCCTTGTCCATGATATCCTTTTCAAATCCACTCTTGCTGATAACCAGATAGTGTTCAAGCCTGTTGTCGGTTCCCCACTTAACATTTTTCGCTTTTTCCCGAAGAGTATTCAAAGTCTTTACTCCAACCAACTTGTTCGTATATTTAACTTCTCCAAACAAGATCTCTCCCGTATTTTCGTTAATTGCCACGATATCAATTTCCTCTCCCGCGCTCCACCAGCTTCCAATCCTGGTAAACTGCATTGGAATGAGATTCCTGTTTTCTTTAATAAGGTCGGTCACGACACACTCAAATACCTGACCTGAGTATCTCTGGAAATTCGTTTTGATTTCCCTGAGTACAAAATCCTCTTCACCTATTTCGATATATTCCATGTATGGAAAAATGAACCTGAAATAGAACCTGAAATAATTATCCTTTATTCTGTAAATGCCTTTACGGGATTTGATATTCTCTGTAACAGGGACCTGCCGCTCAATGATAT
>JAIWAT010000069.1:0-8143 GCA_048634225.1 Anaerolineales bacterium
TTTGACTGCCAGTTCCATACCTACCATCAATCCCTTTCCCCTGATCTCCCTGACAGCTTCCAGTTTAAGTTTTTCAAGTTCATCTACCAGGTAACGTCCCATCCGGGCCGACCTGTCTACCAATCCCTCATCCTCTATTACCTTAAGTGCTGCCAGGGCAGCCGCACATAACAGTGGCCCGCCGCCAAAGGTGGCTGCATGGTCACCTTTTTGCATCTTTGAAGCGGTCTCTTCCCTTGCCAGTAGTGCACCCATGGGCAATCCACCTGCCATTGCCTTGGCCATTGTCATGATATCCGGCACTACACCTGAGTGTTCACGTGCGAACCACTTCCCGGTCCTGCCCATGCCGGTCTGCACCTCGTCAAATATAAGCAGTACACCAGCATCGTCACAGATATCCCTTGCCGCTTGCAGGTAACCGTCATCGGGAACGCGGATACCCCCTTCACCCTGGATAGGTTCCAGTATCAGGGCGGCCGTGTCTTTATTCATGGCACCTTTCAGTGCCTCCACATTGCTGTAGGGTACAAACTCCACCTTTTGGATGAGAGGTTGGAAAGGTTCCCTGTATTGCAGTTTATGGGTTACGCTTAACGCACCCATGGTCCTGCCGTGGAAACTGTGTTCAGCAGCCACAAAATCTGTACGAGCTGTGGCCCTGCGGGCAAGTTTTAACGCACCTTCTACAGCTTCGGTTCCTGAATTGCAGAAAAACACACGGTCCATACCTGTCCTGGGTACAAGTCGGGCAGCCAGTTCGGCTTGCTGATGAGTATAATATAAGTTCGTGACATGAATAAGTTCAGACACCTGCCTGCTAACTGCTTCCACTACGGCCGGATGACAGTGGCCGATATTGTTGACTGCGACCCCTGCTACGCAATCTATGTATTCCTTACCCTGGCTGTCCCTGACCAATGCACCCTGTCCGCTGGTAATTGCTATGGGCTGGCGGGTATAGTTCTGGAAAACATACTTCGAATCCATTTCAATGATATCCTGGTATAAGTCTTTCATAAGCTCTTCATATCAGTGATATAAGTTTTACGTGATAAAATCTTTGATGGGACCCGGTTGGGAAAATTACCGACAGGACGTTAAACCAGGTTTTCAACACTTTCGGCAGCTTTCTTCAACTCATTTAAAATAAGACCTAAGCCCCCTTCTTTGCTGGCTAATACCACAATCAGGGCATTGGGACCGGCAGAATAGGTGATCAGGCTGTTCTTATCGGTTTCCACAATAATTGAATTAGGCGCTTCATTGCTGAGTCTCTTTGTAGTGGACTCAGCAGACATATGAAGTGTGGCTGTCAGGGCTGCAAAGGCCTCACTATCCGAATCCTGGGTGGCCCTGGATACCATTAACAGTCCATGTCTGGAGATTATGGCAGATAGCTTGATATCACCCAATGATTCCAACTGGATTAAAATTTCTTCAAGCTTTTCCTTTAATGTTACCATATTACATCCCACGTCTCCCAACTGCATTTATGGCTATGTGTAATATGAAAATAAAATATATTACAGTAATCTGGAACACAGTGAGAGATATTTTCATAATAAGGGCCATATCATCTTCTAGTGGGGGATTGATCAAATATTCGATTACTGCTGCAATAAAGAAAAAGATCGACCCGACAAACATTATATTAAATGCTTTAATAATCTGGTTATATTCAAGGAACAACCTGGACCGGATGACATCGGCATCTGTTTTTCTCATAGTGGAAGCTATCAAGAAAAAGATTACCACGATCATCAGCCGGACAATGAAATCAATCGCATCGAAAATAAAAAAAATATTATCCATTCATTTTTCCTCGTATCTGAACCTGCACTCTTGTTCAATATTGCTCCTTATCTATCGTTCAATACCATATATTTTACTTCAATTTACGCTTTTGGAAATTACTTTGGAAATTATGATATTTTTACACGAACATGCCTTCTGAAACTGTATTTGAGCTATTTTTATTGAGCAGGACCTTTGATATGGCACTTTCCATATCGTCAACCTCAACTTGTTCCTTCGCTTTTCGAATGGCAAACATCCCTGCCTCTGTAACAATGGCCTTTAATTCAGAACCGTTAGCCCCTTCAGTGATCTTAGCAAGGTAATTAAAGTCAATGGTCTTCGAAAGGGTCATATTCCGGGTATGTATACCCAGGATATTCGCTCTGGCCTCCTGGTCTGGCATAGAGACTTCTATGAACCTATCGAACCTTCCCGGACGTAACAGTGCCTGATCAAGGATATCCAGCCTGTTTGTGGCTGCCAGCAGCCTTACCTCGCCCCTGGGATTGAAACCATCCATTTCGGACAGTAACTGCATCAAAGTACGCTGTACCTCCCGATCACCGGCGGTGGCACCGTCATATCGACTGGCTCCGATAGAATCCAGTTCGTCAATGAAAATGATGCTGGGCGCCTTATTATGGGCAAGTTTGAACAATTCCCTGACCATGCGTGCCCCTTCACCTATGTATTTCTGGACCAGTTCTGAGCCAACGATACGCAGGAAAGTGGTACTTGTATGATTTGCCACTGCCTTTGCAAGCATGGTCTTCCCGGTCCCTGGAGGGCCGTAAAGCAATACACCGTTGGGTGGGTCTATGCCGATCTTTGTAAAGGCTTCGGGTTTGGTTAAGGGCAGTTCTACAGCTTCCCTCAGTTCCCTGATCTGCTCATCAAGTCCTCCAATTTGTGTGTAATCCACATCTGGCGTTTCTATGACCTCTACACCTTTGAGAAGGGCACTTGTGGATGAAGGAAGCACTCCCACTACTGCCAGGGTTTGCTGGTTCATGGCCACCTGGGCCCCTGGTTCCAGGTCAGATTCTCTTATGAATTTAGACATCCCAACTACAAACTGGGGTCCGGTGCTGCTCCTTACTACCAGTTTGTCATTTTCAAGAACTTCAGCTATGGTGCCTACAATAAGAGGTGAGTTCTTCAAGCCTTCCAGTTCATTGGTAAGTGTCCTCAAATCCCGTTCAAATTTTATTTTTTGAGACTCAGCATAACGTTTCTCTGATTCGATCTTATGATTTTGCTCCCTCAGGATGTGATTCCTTTCTTCCAGCTGGTGCATCCTATCAATAAGATATCGTGAAAAATCATCATTTCTGAGTTCTGGCGGAATGTCGACAGATAATCCTTTTACACTGCCATCTTCAATGATCCCTGTCATATTTAATCTCCGAATAATATTTAAGTCCATACGATATATAGCCTTTTCGAAGGTTGAATTATAATGCAGTGTGAAATATGCGGCGTAGAGATTATTGGATCTGCAAGGAAAGTAGTTGTTGAAGGAACAGAACTTGATGTTTGCGGCAATTGTTCCCAGTATGGTAAGGCACCCCAGGGTTGGACCCCTGTTTCAAGAAAGGTTGCACCCGTTGCAGCTACACCCAAACCCAAACCAGGTATTAAAAAAACCAAACGCCGACCTCTTGATGATATGGATGATGAGATTGTATCAGATTATAGCAGGATCATCCGTGAGGCCAGGGAAGCGAAGGGATGGACACTTGAGGAACTCGGCCTGAATATCAAGGAAAAGGCAGCCCTGATACGCAAGATCGAGCGTTCTGAGATCAAACCTGAAGATAACTTGCGAAAGAAACTTGAACGCAGCCTGGAGATCAAACTCACCGAACGGGTCAGCCATGATATCATGGAGCATGGAACCGGGTTCCAGGGCACCACGCTTGGAGACATTGTCAAAATTAAACGTAAGTGAAATGTACGACCCAATCTTTTCTAATTATTATTGGATATATTCAAGATCGTGTGGGTAATTTTTCACTATTTAAGCTGGTGATGATAAAATCATCTTTGCGTTCTTAGCGCCCTTTGCGGTGAATTAATGTAAACATCAATGAAGACGACTACGTTTTTCATATAGCACCGCAAAGTCCGCAAAGGGCGCGAAGAATCCAATAATTTGGCTATGGTACCCACTCAATGTTAAAGAGAGCCTTATTATTGATACATTTGCCATTTCAGGATTTCTTAATAATCCTGGTATTCCTCATCGCTTCCGGCACCCAATTCCATTTCAGGCATTTTGTCAATATCTTTAGCCAGTAATGAGAATACAGTATGCCTTGGGCTTACTATTATAATATGGGCCGGGGGATGGATTTTTTTTAACCTTCCAATGGCTGAACTTGCATGGTCACCCAGAGGAACTACTGCAGCTGAATTGCAGTTTTTCCTGAGGTTGGTGTGCATTACATCCTCCAGTACTTTATCTGCCTTTCCAGGGTCCATTTTTTTCGGGCTATCATCGAAGGATAGATGACCGTACCTGACCAGGTCCCTGAGTGCCACATTCACCTTTGTGTTGTTCTCGGCCCTTATTACTGCAAACGATTGCATTTTTAACACTCCCTTAGAAAGGATTGTATTTATTTCTATATATGTTTTTCAGAACAATGCGAATATTTATAATAACATATTTTGTATCAAATACTTAAGTTCTTTGTTTCGTTTTGTTCATGATATATGATTCTTACCAAAGCCTGCCTAAAATAGTTGAACTCACATAGCGAACCTATGAATTGGCAACTACCGGATTGGTAACATCCGAATTGGTAACTGCCGGATTGGTACTCTACTCCGTAAAATGATCAGGCAGTTCATCCTTTTCCAGTATGATCTCACCGGTTTTCAGACCCTCGGCTTCTTCAGGTGTCAGTACGTCAATGCTGGCCTTATCAGATATTATTGCACTATTGCCCAGGGGGTCCTCAATAATAATAGTGATACCAAGCTCACCCATCCTCACTTGTCGTAATGACCCAAGTATCTCATGTGCCCTTTCTATGCTCCCAGGCGGCTCATCTTCCCACCGTGTCACCATCCCCACGACATCCTCAATGCGGCACAGTACACCTTCAACATTTGATACATAGGATTCACTTGCAGGTCCGGGTTCGATATTAATTCCCAGTTCAGGAATCCTGATAGTCCCGGAAATCGAGCGTATCACCCTTATATCCAGGTCTGCAGGTGATTCCACTTCCAGGGTGAACCTCATAGGCTCACGCTGGGTTAAGATCATAGTATCGGCATACTTGAACCCACAATCACATTGGGAGCAGGTATGCATAACATCGCCAAAAAAAGGGATATTATCCGGCTGCCAGGTAATTATTATGGAGTTTTGGCACAGCGGACAGTTGGTTTTAGTAAAAAAAGGTTCAGGGTCCTTATTCACTATTTGCCACCGAATATCTTGGAACGGTCAATCCTGACACCCATAGGGGCAACGATCACCTGCTCTTCCCCCACACCGGCAATATCGCCGTGGACATCTTCCACTACCTGTTTAAGTTCCTTGATAGCACGGTCGAGATTGAATTTATCCCTTTTTAGCAAAGAAATGTCAACTAAAAGCATATTGCCATCATAGACTTCCTTCTTGAGGTCAGGTAATTCATTCAAATTATTAAGTTCTGCAATGCGGATATACATCTCTGCAGGTTCGTTCTCAATTACCTCTTCATAATCACTGAGATCAAGGTCAACATATTCGTCAACTTTGGATTTGGACTTCGCTGCGCCCTTAAATAGTTCTTTGAGTGCTGCCATTAATATTCACCCTTATAATAATCTAAACAGGATAACCTAACTAACTTATACGATTGCCATTACATATATGTTTTTGTTTTCCTGCAACTGTAAGCATCGTATTGAACCACTGTTACAGTTCGATATTCCATATCCTGTCACCCACATAATGTATTGTCTTGACAACCTTTCCACTATCCCCGCTCATCTGTTCACCGGACACCAGCGCCCTGCCAATGGCCAGGGGTTTACCATGTGCCTGTTCTACTATTATGACCAGATCCCCTTCTTCAATACCAGGGTCGGCAGAGACAATGCCCGGGCGCATGATATCAGCACCTTTGGCAATAAAGGAAACGGCACCTGCATCTACTATTACCAGCCTTTTTTGAGGTTGGAGTTCCAATGCGCCCCGGACAGTAAAGAATGGCTTACCATCTGTAATGAAAAAGAGCGGTTTTCCATCCACAAGTATCAGTTCATAATCCTCTGCCTGGGCCAACTCAATACGCTTTTTTCCAATAACGGTGTCAGCATCCTCAAGTACATTCTTGATCGTATTGATCATTTCTTTCTGCTGGCTTTTCCGGAGTTGATGCCTGGGTTTTGCTTTCACGTATCTTATTCCTCATTATTCGATAGAGGGTTTAGATAGAGGATTTAGATAAAAATCCTCGATAAAAATCCTCGATAGAAGTCCTCGATAGAAATCTTCGATAATTTTAAGTAGGCGTATAACTACTTTGAAGCACTATTCATAGTTTGGCATTTAAACTTTTGCAATGCTATTGGATATGGAAATGGTTACATTATCCGCATTTACCAATGAAAATGATATGTCACTTGTATGTAAAAGAAATACGCGATTAAAACACAGGATAGATAAATAAAGTATAACTCAGATTATAATACCAGGAGCAAAAAAAATATGGGTAAAAGACCTCTTGACATTCTAAATAATACACTGGGCAAGCCTGTTATTATTAAATTAAAAGGTGAACGCATTTTCAGGGGTACACTTGAAGGTTATGATATTCACATGAATCTGGTACTGGACGATGCAAAAGAATTATCAGATAGCGAAAATGAAATAAAAATGGGTACAGTAGTGATCAGGGGTGACAATGTGGTATATATCTCACCATAGACGGTGTGATCTCCACAATATATATTTACTCTGAACACATAGGGAATTGCCCTCAAGCGGGAATTATCATCAAGTCATAATCAAAAATTATATTCATAAAGTTATAATTATAAAAGGTAGAATAATATGTCAAAAGGTACTCCATCAATGGGAAAGAGGCAGAAGCGCCTCCATATCAAGTGCAGGCGTTGCGGCAGAGTTTCATTGAATATTCATAAAAAGGTTTGTGTTGCATGCGGATTCAAAAAGACAACTCGTATGAGAAGTTATAAATGGCAGAGAAAATCAGGATTGAATGGCGACTGAACTTTACATTGTTTAATTAAATTATTAACAACCAAACAATCAGGTGAACCTTATTGCGTGAATCCTGCGGGATTGTCGGTCTCGCATTAAATGATAGGGAATCGGATAATGCTGCATTACCGATTTATTATGCATTATATGCCCTGCAGCACAGGGGCCAGGAATCTACAGGTATTACGGTTCATGATGGCAAAAGTGCCCGGACCCTCAAAGGTATGGGGCTTGTGCCTGATGTTTTTAAGAAATATAACCTTGGCGACCTGAAAGGTTTTGTGGGCATCGGGCATGTAAGGTATTCTACAACCGGTGATTCCACTATAGAGAACAGCCAGCCCCTGATAGTGAATTTCATGGACCGGACCATTGCCATAGCCCATAATGGTAATTTGGTCAATAGTGCGGACCTTATAGCAGAGTTCGAGGCTGAAGGCCAGGTATTCCTCACTTCATCGGATACCGAGGTCATAGCCCGCCTGCTGGTCAAGGAACTTCTGAAAACTGATATTCTGGGTGCGGTCGAGGCAGTTATGAGGAGACTGGTGGGTTCATACAGCCTTACCATCCTCGTGGATGATACGTTAGTGGTCGTAAGGGACCCGCTTGGTTTCAAACCATTATGCCTGGGTGAGTTAGACGGGGGATATGTGGTCACCTCTGAAAGTGCTGCTATTGATACCATCGGCGGTAAGCTTATTCGTGATGTACGGCCCGGAGAGGTCCTGATATTAAAGGACGGCAGATATTCCAGCCACCAGATGTACAGGGCAAAGAACACTGCCCATTGTGTGTTCGAATATATCTATTTTGCCCGCGCTGATTCTATTATTGACGGGAAGCTTGTCTACCAGGCCAGGATCCGCATTGGTGAAAGGTTGCTGAATGAACATGGCATTGATGCCGATATTATTTCACCTGTCCCGGATAGCGGTATAACTTTCGCCATTGGTTATAGTAAAAAATCAGGTATTGATTATATGGAAGGCCTGATGAAGAACAGGTATATTGGCAGGACATTTATCATGCCGGACCAGAAAATGCGGGAGACTGCGGTCAGGCTGAAGCTCAATACCATCAGGCAGAATCTTGAAGGTAAGAAGGTTATAC
>JAIWAT010000070.1:0-8134 GCA_048634225.1 Anaerolineales bacterium
ACCGAGTACAGCGTACGTGTAAAAGCCATATCCCACACACCAGATATCACATCCTCATACGTGACCTGGTTCACAGCAAACCAGGAAGTAGAGATTGACGACATGGATGTGGACGTGGACGATTTCGGTGTCAGCGTAACACTTTACGGCAGGTCACAGGTACCTTTTGACGGTATAGTGGAAGTAGAACTCCACAAGGACGGTTCAGATCCAATGGTATTCACGGGCAAGCCCGAACTCATTACCCTGAACAGGGACGACACAGTGGGTATCGTATGGGATAATGACCTTGACCCTGGTACGTACCAGGTCAACATCCATATTTTAACACTTGAAAATGAAATACTGGACAGGTATGAAACAATGCTTTTTATACCCGAACCTATCACTCCTGCCAGCCAGCCCACGCAATCCCAGACACCGGGATTCAGTATTTTCCTGACCATCCTGGGTATTGTATATGCAGCTGTGATCAGCAGCAGGAGATAGGGGGAGAAGGCATTGTTCGACATTATACTGCGAAACCTTTCACAACGGAAGGTCAGGACAGCCCTCACAATATCTGGCATCGGCCTTGGCATATTCGCAGTTATTGTTATGGGCTCCATGTCAGAGAACTTCAACCAGACATTCGAAACGTCATTTGCACTTACCGCTGACAAGATACGTGTATTCGGCTCAAGCGGCGTGTTCGGCGGGAGCGTAACCACCAGTAAAGCGGCAGAGGTCAGGAAAGTACCCGGGGTAAGGGATGCATACGGGCTGTTGATGGCACCGCTGGAGGAGGGAGGCGGCATGAGTTTTGGCGGTAACCAGGTGGTGGGACTGCCACCAGAGAAATCCCAGACAGTACTGGGACCGGTCCAGGTCAAGGAAGGAAGGGACCTCATGAGGGGGGATAGATACGTAACCGTTATTGGTAGTAGTATTGCAACCCAGTATGATATCGGTGTAGGGGACCGCATTGAGATACAGGACAAGTACTTCACAGTGGTTGGGGAACTGGAATATACAGGCAGTTTTTTTGATGCATCGGCAGCAGTCCCCCTTGATATTGCCCAGGATGTCTATGAGATGGGGAATAGGGTTTCCATGATATTTGCCATTCCTGAAGAAGGTGTCGATGGTGACCTGCTGGCAAAACGGATAAAACTCAGCGTGGACGGAGTGGATACACTATCCCCCAGTGAACTGGAGGAGGAGGCAAAGCAGGGCCTGATGATATTTTCTGTAATAACTGTAAGTGCTGCAGTGCTGGCTGCCATTATCGGCGGGCTGAGCGTTATGAACACCATGCTAATGTCTGTGATGGAGCGCACAAAGGAGTTCGGCATACTGAAAGCAATGGGGGCAGAGCAGCGGGATATCCTGATGATGACTGTGGGCGAGGCCGCTATCATGGGTTTTCTTGGTGGACTGCTGGGACTGGCCTGTGGATGGGTTGCAGTTTTTGGCATGAACCTGTGGCTGGCTGAAAAGGGGATAGTGCTGTTCCTTATCACGCCCCGGCTGGTGGCCGTTGCCATGATGTTCGCTATACTGCTGGGTACCTTATCAGGTATCTACCCTGCCCTGCGGGCTACCCGAATGAGTCCCATGGAGGCGCTTAGATATGAATGATGCTGAGCCTGACATTATTTTGCAGACCCTGAACCTGAAAGAGACCTATATGCAGGGCAAGGTGCCAGTACATGCCTTGCAGGGTGTGGATCTGGAGGTCAAGAGGGGGGAGCTGGTAAGTATCGTGGGTCCTTCAGGTTCGGGAAAATCCACACTGTTGTCAATCATCGGTATGCTGGAAATTCCCACAGAAGGCAGCGTATTCATTGACGGCATCGAGGTGACAGGAGTTAAGGCGAAGGAGATACCCAGGCTGCGCCGCGAGAAGATAGGGTTTGTGTTCCAGCATTTCAACCTGCTGCCAGCCCTTACCGCATTGGGTAATGTGGAGATTGCCATGAGGTTTGCCAGGGTTCACAAGAAGGAACGGATCAAGCGGGCCCGTGAGGTGCTCACAGAGATGGGGCTGGGCGACCGCCTGAACCACAAACCCTCTGAACTAAGCGGCGGGGAGCAGCAGCGGGTGAGTATTGCCAGGGCGCTGGCCAACAGGCCTGCTATCATATTGGCTGATGAGCCCACAGGTGAGGTGGATAGCAAGACCAGGGACCTTATCATCGGCATCCTGCGGCGGCTGTCTGATGGCGGGCAGACTGTTATTATTGTAACCCATGACCCCTGGGTGTCAGAGCGGACGGACCGGGTGATCAGGCTGGTGGATGGGAGGGTGGAGAATTCGTAATGTTCGTTAATTGAATGTTACACACCTCTTGTTGAAAGGGGGGCATCGAGATAGATTCCCAGAAATTTATTATTCTGCTGCTTTGCTGGAAATCTGTCTTTTATTCCGGTACAGTGCTTGATTTATACACATCATATTCTATAAGCAACTTTGGATTTTCACAGACCACTGCCCATTCCGAATACAAAAGCAGCAATAACTGCAGCCAGTACCATGGTTAATACTATTACCAATACAAATGGTAGCAAAACTGCAATCGCAGATCTGAGAGTTGATATATTATGAACGAACTTTCCACCAATAATATTAAGAAATATCCCATAAAGTACTGCTAAAATTCCTATCAGAGGTATCCATGCCAATAAACTTACTGCACTGGAATATGATAGTATCCTGACTGTTCCTTCATAACTGCCAGAGCCGCCTACGATTTTAAACAGAATAAATAGAATTACTCCACTGATGAATAATCCGATTATACCTATTATGGGGGTTATAATAATATCTGAAATTACACTCATTATTGTAATTTTGGTTGCAATAGTAATTGAAGTGCCCATTAGAGAGACATTGTTTGGCAGACTAAAACCTATTAAATTATATAGTATTTTATATAGTATTGTTATAATTGCTGAACCAATACCCAATACTATAAAGTTGATTAAAGCAAATTTCAAAGGTTCACCGTATCCGCCCTCTTTAGGCATACTTTCATAAAAAGCTGAAGGACTGGTTATAACCTTCTTCCAAGTATCGATAAAATTGTCCATAAATCATTTCCTCCTTTAGAAATTTTTATATAAGAAACATCCCCTCTTTTAACAGAAATACACTCATTTAAGATGGAAACAAGAAAATACTCACTTATTTACATTTTCTTAAGCAGATAAAGTTAAAGTTCATGCCCAATAAAAAATTAATTTATTTTGAAACTATTTAGAGTTTTCGGACAATTTCATTCATTTTTTATTTAGAATGTGTTTAGTCATATCACAGTTATGGACACTGTATTTGAAAATGGGAAATCATAGTTAATGCTTACGGATTTGGTTGTGTTAGGATTATTTGGTCTTCCCAGAAATCATAATACATTCTTGCATCATTTTTGGATGGTTTTGTTGAGAAGCTACTTTACTTATCAAGAAAGTAAAAAAACTTGCTTTTACTAAGCCAAGATTTATATATGGTGTATTAAATACTTTTATAAAGTGATAACATGACTAATTTATTTCAAGTCCTCTTATTGATAGCAATTGTAGGACTTTCACTCATTCTATCTGGGTGTGCAGGAGAAGATGATGAGACTACTACTGAAACATCAGCAGAAAGCGAACCAACACCATATGTATTTCCTACCGTTAAATCATCTTCAAAGTTTCATTATTCAGTACAATTAACAGCAAAGCAAGATGGCAGTAATGTCGTTTTTACATATATGGGTGGATTTAGTGATGATAAATTAGAAGGCCTGGAATTTAATGTCAATGGGACGATTTCAAGCACGGGAAAAATGGAAGTTGGTGAAACTTATACAGTATATGATGTGGTGAAGCATACGGAGGAGCGTGTGATGGTGATAGGGCTGTTTGATGGAGGAGAGGAACAGTTACTTATGGATGGGTATGTGTGATTATTTAATTAGCGGTATTCATGCTATTAGGGCCTGACTTTCAGGCTTATCGATGTTGCTTCTGAATTCTTTTTCCTTGTAGGGCATAAACCAGTCTTGGTTGTTAATAGCACCGCTGCGGGAGGGAGGCGACATGAGTTTAAGTGGTAATCAGACAGTAGGACTTCTACCACTAAAATCTACACTGCTATCAATTATCAGTATAATAGAAACCCCAACAGAAGGTGGTGGTTTATTAATTGTATCGAGGTTACCAGAGTTCACAAGAAGGAACGGATCAAGCGGGCCAGTGAGGTGCTAACAGAGATGGGGCTGGGCGACCGCCTGAACCATAAACCCTCTGAACTGAGCGGCGGGGAGCAGCAGCGGGTGAGTATTGCCAGGGCGCAGGCCAACAGTCCTGCTATCATACTGGCTGATGAGCCCACAGGCGAGGTGGATAGCAAGACCAGGGACCTTATCATCGGTATCCTGCGGCGGCTATCTGATGGTGGGCAGACCGTGATAATCGTGACACATGACCCCTGGGTGGCGGAGCGGACGGACCGGGTTATCAGGCTGGTGGATGGGAAGGTAGTAAGTTGAAGTACCCCTCTTCCGGGGTGTATTACCCAAAGAAGAACAATCGAAGAAGCTTTGAAGAATATCAAAGAAGCTATTGAACTCCATCTGGAACCAGATGAAGACTTTATTACAGCAGGTTCCAGGCAAATTGCAGAGGTAACTGTTCGACCAGATTGCCTGTCTGTACATTAAAAAATAAATGCCCAGACCCGGATTCGAACCGGGGACAACTGCCTCTTCAGGGCAGCGCTCTCCCAGACTGAGCTACCTGGGCAGGTAGGGATATTCTCTTTTCTTTAATAATATATCAAATCTTCGTTTTATCCAGTCGCAGCCCGATTTTATAATTCGCATAAATATACAGTCCACGTATGGAGCCCGCAGGGCTTCATACGTGTGCGGCCCGCTACTGGCCAGAGTAGGGGGTTCATACGTGAGCAGCCTGCTACCGGCTTGAATAGATAGTGGGCCCGCGGAGATTCGAACTCCGGACCTCCGCCATGTCAAGGCGACGTCATAACCTGCTAGACCACGAGCCCTCAGTGCTTACAGTATCCTTTCCCTAAGTAATTATTTTAGATAAACCTTTGGATATGTTAGCGTTTTTTATAAATACAACTTTAAAAGGATATCCTGAAATCATTATTGCTGGAAATGCAGCCAGATAGAATAAATAGTTATATCATTATTTGCAAATAGATTATCTATTGTGATAATTACAGTGGAGTTAGTTGTCAGGCTTGTAATCGAGTTGTTCTGGATATATGCAAGTATTTTTGCAATCAGGTCAACAAAGCTTCAATACTGGAAGCAGTGCTGGTATATCGTCCTGCTGGGCAGTATAATACATATGGTTTATCTACTTGCTGCCTTTGCAGAAATTTCTGATGGAGGAATACTCAGGAATCTTGGAATGGGTATAGTCGCAATAGGCATCATCATGCTTGCAAGGCGGACAAAACAGATCCTTGGATGATCAAATTATACAAAATCCTTCATCAGATATCTTGTAATTAGCTGAAACATTATCACATCCGGTCATTGCTTCAACATCTATCTTCTCACCATCCAGATGTATAATGTTGTCTACTGTTGCCTTTAACATCGTTTCGATCTGGGAGTCCGCAGCCCCTTCGGTATAAGCAATTATCCCGGTACCTCCGGCTACTTTGATCCTCATAACATATGACTTTAGTACACGTACAATAAGTATCGGGGAATTGAACGTGAACAATGTTGTCGTCGAATCAAGAACAGACCTGAACCTATGGGTTTTTTGGTAGACAGACTGTAGATCATCAATTACCTTACTGATGATCTCAGTTGGATTCTGCGGGGAAGACATCTTGAACGTAGCAGTCTCCTTTAGTGATGCACCAATTGATCCGGAGGCAATGTCCAGTACATACAACATTTCCTTTTGCAAATATTCGTGGATGAGCCAATTGAATTGCATCATTTTTTCTTCAAGCTGGAACAGGTTATAATCTGTCATTAAATATAGGCATATCTCATCATCAGACATTGCCTGTTTCAGGAAATGGTAACACAATACAGACTTTCCGGTCTTTGGGGGACCGTAGATAAGTGTAATGGTGTTATCTGGCAGTCCACCATCTGTCATTTCATCAAAAGCCGCAATCCCAGTCTTGATTTTAGGTATCATTTAAACTCGGTATATAAGATCGAAAAGTGTATCAAGTGCTTTATCCACACCTTCATTTTTTTGGGCGGAAACAGGTACTATAGCGACATCTTCCCATAAAGCCATTCGCTTTTTTATCTCATCAGGTGTCAGGGCACCGGGAAGGTCATGCTTATTTGCAACAATTACCTTAGGTAAAGCCTCTGCCCTGCACATATTGATCATTTCCTTAGCGCGTGCAAACGTATCCGGTTTAGTCGAGTCAATTACAATGAACGTGCCAATAGCCTCCCTTGCCAGCGGTTCCAGCAGCAGGTCAAATCGTTCCTGCCCGGGAGTACCAAAAACATCAGCAGAAAAACCTTTATAATCCATATGCCCGATATCCAGTCCCACTGTGGTCGGAAACAGTTCAAATGCCTGCCGCTCCACAGAAACGGCCTTTTTTGCGATTGCATGGACAAAAGTGGTCTTCCCTGCATTATAGGGTCCGGTTACCAGAAGTTTCGGAATAAATACCATAACCCCACCGGGTTCAACAAGCTCAAAAAATGTTTTACATTTGGATGCCCTGGTCCAGTTGGATTTTACCACCATGAATACCTGTCTGTACATCACTTTCTCTTCAATACTAAAAAGTTGTATTTCACAATCGACCAGGTTTTTTAATTGTTCTACTAACTGGTCTTCATAATCCCATCTGGTAAAAAGGTATACAATATTCACTTCATGCTTAGCGGCAGCCTCATTCAACATCTTTATACATTCTATTGTGTTATCTGCACCAATGGAATCAATTAAAGTGGCTATGTTTTCAATCACCGCTGTTCCACCGGCGATATCTTCAATTGCAGGCAGGATTATTTCTTTGCTTTTTGCAAGATCATCAATAATGTACTTGCCCATCGGAGGCACACCCATCATTCCTGAGATAGAGTCAACAAAAAATATCTGCCCGGAATTTAAGGGGGTTTTCAGGTCCCATCCATATTTATCAAATACACGCTCTATCTCAACCGGCATCCGGGTATTAGTATAAATAAAACCGATTTCACTGTCCAACTGTACCCGTTGAGAAATGATCTGGTACCCAAAGACATCAGATATAATACCAGGCACTGCCTGGAACAACATCGATGTTCCCTTCGGTACACCTCCACCAAGAATATCATCCAGCCGTGGGATGTAGGTTTTCTTCAAGTCCATTATCCTATACCTCTTCAAGTATATCCTGGACCTGTTTTCCCCGAATCTCTATCTCCAGTGTTATCAACCCGAACTGGGCCTCCACTTCAGCCAGAGCAAAAAGCAAAGCCTTTTCTCCTGCAGGTTTGAGCAGCAATATCCCATGCTCGGTTTTAATGTTTACCTCAGATACCGCTCCGGTTCCCATCTGGGAACTTGCAGTTTCCGCGCTTGCAATAATTGTCGAGCAGAGTGCACCCACAATACGTTCATTCATATCAGGCGGCATTATAGATGTTATCAGCAGGCCTTCCACACTCACGATACCCACTGCTTTTACCTGTCCGACCTGCATGAATTTGGCCAACACCTGATCCAGCTTTTCTTTCTTGGTTTCGACCATGTTTCCACCTTATTCTTCCTCATCTATCATTGCTATAGTATATCGCAGACCATCAAGTAATGACCCTTCAGTAGTTATAGGGGCCAGGTTGACACCAGCATCAGTTAATCGTTGTACTGCCTCATGTTTAATACCTGTAATAATACATGTGGCACCGAGCTGTCTTGCAAACTCTGCAATCTCTATCAGGGGTTCTGTAACTTCAACATCAGGCGGTAATCCTGAGATATCAAGGATCACTCCTTTTGTTTTTTCCACTGTGATCTGGTCTAACATGGTTACCATCAGGCTGTTGATCCGGGTAGTGTAAGCCTCAAGCCTGTTGACGGTTTCCTGCAATTCGTGCTCTGCCTTCTTTTGCAGGGTGATGTCACGTGACGCAGCAAATGCGCCCACAACTTCTCC
>JAIWAT010000071.1:0-8116 GCA_048634225.1 Anaerolineales bacterium
GATTTTTACATCGCCGTTGACATTAGCTCTGGAAAGATGGCAATATAAACACCTTCAACCATCTTTCAAAGACTGGATCTTCAAGAGCATAATAACCTCTTTCTTTCCTTTCCACGTACCCTTTTTCTATCAAATACATCAAAAATCGATTAATGTTCGAAACCTTATCACCTATCGTATTTGCCAGTTCTTTTGGTGAATAATGCCCCGCTGCAATATTTGCAACAATTAAACGCTCTTTTGAGCTGAGTGAATTAAATTCCTCTTTAAAGAGTATGTTTCCTTCTTCTGCCAAAAATTCATTTTCTACATCATTGATTGAATCCAGTGTGATTACTTCTACCCTTTCAAGCATTTTGCCAATGAACTGAACATAAAATGGTATGCCTCCGGAAAAACTGTAAATCTCTTCTATACCTTCATCTGATATCTTGAGATTTCGCAATAATATTTCTCCGACATACTCTTTTTCAAGAGGCTTGATCTCTTTTACTATCATCTGTCTATAAAACGGCGATGTGGATGACAGGACCGTAAGTTCCATTGTACTTCTTATTGAACCCGATATGCAGAGACCTGTTCGTTCCCAGTCTTCGGATATTGTCCGGATTTTTCTTAAGATTGGTTCACCGATCCTGGCACCATCACTTTTCAGATCAATGATCGAAGGAAACTCATCTACCAGTAGAACACATTTTGTATCCGTACTCTTTGCGAGTTTTTCTGATAGATCAAATACGTGTTCAATAAGCATATCGTTATCAGTTTGCTGCTTTGTGGATAAAAGAAACTCAATCTCATTGTATACCACTTTGAACTCTGCCCTATCAAGGATCTTTCTCAGCACACTGGCAGGAGTCTTTAGCAGATCCGTTGCTCGATATTTCAAGCCGGTGTGAGGCCTGTACGCATCAATAATGCGCATGCTCAACCTCTGGCAAAACTCCAGCAAGCTGAATTCAACCAGATCCCAGACAGAAAAATAGACAACGATAATCTCATCATTATTTTTTAGCTGCCTTTCGACTTCTTTTAAGATCGATGTCTTTCCAACCCTTCGTTTGCCGTAAAGAGCATATCCCACAGTTGACCTTTTATCAGCCAGTTCGGAAACCATTTCTTCTAACAGTCCGATCCTGTTCACAAATTCTTTTCCTTTCACAGGTTGCAATGTAAACCGCATGTTATCACCTGATTAATCTAACAAATTTGTTACTAACAAAATTATTAGTAACTCATTTGTTATTAAAGTTTCGTTGATGAAAATAATTGGATTCATGGTACGACAAAGAAACTGGCTTTAAACCCGGCTGTGGAGGGACGGCAGTAAACGGAGGTACCTGCCGAAACAATAATATGCACTAAAGTTAACATATATGATAACTATGGTGGTTAAAAATGTCAGAAAAATTTCAACTGCTGAACAAACTTGCAAGGAAGGGCAGCACCTTCAGCTTTAAAGAAGCGCAAAAAATCAGCAACCTTAGCCCGGGCAGCCTGAAAGTCCTGCTGTCCCGCATGGAAAAAGATGGATGGGTCGAGCGGATAGAAAAGGGAAAATACCTCATCATCCCCCTTGGTGCAGAAAAGGGCAGATACACTATAAACGAATTCGTGATCGGATATGAGATCGTAAAAAATGCGGCAATTGCCTACTGGAGTGCCCTCAACTACCACGGGTTCACCGAACAGATACCCAACACAGTATTTATCCAGACCACATCAAGAAAAAAAGAACCAAAATTAGAGATATTTGGCGTCAGGTACCGGATTGTCAGGGTAACTGAGAAAAAATTCTTCGCCCAGCAGAAAATATGGATCGATGATACAGAAATCTGGATAACAGACCCTGAAAAAACAATAGCAGACTGCCTTGACAAGCCCCAATATTGCGGCGGGATCGTGGAAGTTGCCAAAGCACTGCAAAATGAAGATAAAATTGACTTGGACAAAGTCATAGAATATGCAATAAGGATGGAAAATTCTGCAATTCTGAAAAGACTCGGCAGTCTTTGTGATAAATTAGGGATACCTGTAAAGGTTCCGCAGGACTATCTGGCCAAAGGCTACCCCCTGCTTGACCCGTCAATGCACAGAAAAGGAACAGCAAATAGGAGATGGAAAATAATTGAAAACGTGGATGAAAAAATAATTGGTACATTAGAATGATCCGTGCAAACGAAATAAGGGAAACTGCAAGAGAACATGGAGTTCCGGAAACCACAATCGAAAAAGACTACTGTATCAGCTGGATACTGAACAGTTTGTATCAACCCACTAACTCTTTTGCGCTAAAGGGTGGAACCGGAATAAGAAAATTGTATGTCAGCAATTACCGTTTCTCAGAAGACCTGGATTTTACCATGCTAAAAAACATGGGCAAAGCTGAGATTGAAGAAAATATAAGAACATCCATACGAACAGCCAGACAGGACAGCGGCATTGAATTTTTGGACGAAATAAAATTCAGGCAAAATGTGAATGGATATAAGGTTGACATTTACTTCAGGATTTTAAGACAAACCGGGAATCCCCTTAGAATAAAACTTGACCTGACAAGACCTGAACGGGAAAAAATGATTTTACCACTCCGGAAAATGCCTATTCTGCATCTATATTCTGACAATTGTTCCGCTATTGTGCTTGCATATTCCATCCATGAAATAATAGCTGAGAAAATACGTTCGATATTTGAGCGAACAAGACCGAGGGACCTTTACGACCTATGGTTTTTCACAGAAAATTTCGATATCAGGCAGGCACTGGAAATCCTGCCCGAAAAATGCGAGTTCAAAGCGGTTAAAACGGACATTGGATCTGTAATTGAACGAAAGGATGATTTTTCATCAGCCTGGGATAATTCACTGGGTCATCAATTGAAGGACATCCCTGATTTTGATCTGGTATTCTATCAGGTCATGGAGCAGTTGGAAATAATAGATAGTATACAAAAAAAATAACGAAGTCTGTGATATTATGCAACTCGTACTAAACACCCGCGGTTCATTTCTCAAAAAGAACAAGAACTGCTTTCTGGTAAAAACCGATGACAAATCCTTCGAAGTATCGGCAGATAAAGTAGACTCCATCCTGATCACCACATCAGCCACCATTACCACCGACGCTGTGAAATTTGCAGTGGAGAACAATCGCAGACCGACATCCACTAAAACAAGGATTGAAAATTTATTTCGTCTGGCGTGGTCACAAAAATCAATGGTCTTTATGTGACTAAAGAGAAAACAATAGATAAGGTGAAAAATTATGACAGTAGAAAAATTGCTTGAACGCATTACTCTTAACCACGATGTCATAACTGGAAAACCTGTGATCAGGGGAACAAGACTTACGGTGCAGTATATCCTGGGATTGTTAGCACATGGCGCTTCTGTGGAGGAAATCCTTGAAGAATACAAAGGATTAACCAGGGAAGACATTAAAGCATGTTTGCTATTTACAACATAATCCCTTGAAAACACCACTTTTCCTGCAGCATTTCAGAACCACTGGTCAAGTGTCTGCTGGCCCGCATCCGAAGCTTCCACCAACCTGCCCACAGCACCCTTTACCCGGACTTCGGAAAAATCATGCCTGCTGCAGAGAAAATCAGTGATCTCAGATTCTTTAGGGGACTTCCACGATATCTCATAATCAGAAATAACATCAGGATACAGGAAAAAGTCCTTGATCTCCTGCAAATTCTCAATCCCCTCCCCCTTCTCAACCAGCACCGCCTCAATCCCACCGTGCTGCTTTATCAATTTCAGGGCTGTTTTTGGTCCAACCCGCTTGATCCCTGGATTGTAATCAGTACCCACAAGCAAGGCAATATCGATCAACTGCTCCCTGGTGATGCCGCTGGCAGACAATACTTCCTCAAGTTCAATGATCTCAGGATTCACATCAATATAGATATTCTTGCGCGGTAGCTTGCGTTTTCCAGTGACGGTCAGGTTCCTGACCACCCTGGGCGCACCAAACAGCAGGGAATCGTAGTCCTGGGATGCAGCAAAATCTGCATCTCCCACCAATGCCATATGGGCAGCCTGGGCCTCGCCCTCAGAGGGAGCCTGCACCACAGGAATTCCCATAAATCCCAGCAAGGTTTTGGCATCTTCAACCATGCCTTCCTTCAGGTGTGACGAAGCCTGGGCATGTACAAAAGCTTCCTCCTCCTCCCCCGCAGCCACCGCCTCTTTCCAGCGGTGCATGGCCTTATCCCTGGTCTTCGACCTCTCCTCCAGGGTCCGGGCCTTAAAATCCGGTGGCTTGCCGTCGAACACAAATATTGGCTTGATGCCGGCTTCCACAAGGTTCGTGGTGCGGTACAAAAACCCTGAAAGGTGGGAGGTCACCTCACCCCTGGAATTCATGAGGGGCGTACCGTCCCTCTGCCTGATGATACTCAGGAACTGGTACAGGGTATTGAAAGCATCGATGGCCACCACCCTGCCTGCCAGATCACTTAACTGGATCTCGTGTTTTTCAAAGATATCGCCCAATTCCACGCCCATATTCCCTACTCCAAAAATTTATACCAGATGTATTTTCTACACATTAGTAAAATATGATGAATCATCCCTCTGGTCGCTGATGGCCTTATATAGTGTTTCTTTATTCAGGCGTTCGGGATGGTAATACCTGCCTTTTACCTCTTCTGCTATCTCGCTGGCAAGTTCTGAACCGTGACTGCTCATATCCACTACAAGCACATGGATTCCTTCATGTACTACATGATGCAGCACCATGGATAGTTCCCTGCGGATATTACCGCTCACTTCCAGGGGCACGTTGGACTTACCATCCGTTACCAGAACCATTATAGGAATAGTGGATGGGTCCTTCTTGATCTCATTATGAAGGGAGTGCAGCCCCATCAGGATGCCAGAGGCCAGCGGAGTGGTGCCGCCGAATGGAATAGTCTCAAGATATCGTTTTGCTCGTTCTACCGATGACGTGAAGGGTAGTATAAGTTCGCCTTTCCGGCCGCTGTACGTGACCAGCGATACCTTATCCCTCCGCTGGTATGCATCCTTTAGCAACGCCACTATCACGCTGCGGGTGATGTCCACCTTATCCATCTCATCCATGCTGCCGCTGGTATCCATCACAATATTGATGAGCGTGGCAATACGCCTGCGCCTAACCTTCTCCCTGTAATCGCTCTTCTTGACCCTGATCTTGCCATTCTCAGCATGTAGTGCCGCCGCCCTGATAGTGGGGGCCACGGCAATATCGGTAACTTCGCCGTCAGGCAGGCGGGATCTCACATACCTGCCCCGCTTTCCTTTGGTCAGGACCTCTGCCCTTCTACCGCTCTTCATCTGGCCGGTGACCAATTTCTTCTTTCGTGTCCTGGCAAAGTCGCTGAGTATATTTCTTACAATCTTTTCATCTGATTTAGCCCCAATTTTCGTATCTTCAGTTTCAGGTTCCTCCACAACTTCAGGCTCTTTATCACTTGGGGCTTTGTGTACTGGTGCTATTAACTCGGGTGTTCTTGGTACCGGGGCCACATAGGTGGGCGTACGGCATATGGGGGTGCGATGGTCCACCTTTATTACAGGTTTTGGTTCTATCTCCAAAATAGCATCGGGTCTCTTACGTTTCGGGATAGGAATATCATCAAACACCTCACAGAAAATATCGTATGGGTCCAGCACTACATAGGACTTGTCTGCCATAATGTAGGCATGCACCACTTCGTCCAGGCGGATCTGGTCCCTTAAACCCACCAGCAGTTCTTTGATATAGTCAGAATCGTCCTTGTCGAACTCATTGATCTCAGTTTTCGGTATCCTGATCGCCAGGAGAGGTTTGCCGATATGGAACACTTTAATGCCGTATTCCCGCTTTAGGTTATTTCGCATCCTACCGGCAATGATATCGCTCATTTATCCACCAGTCGTCTCAGCAGTTCGACGCTGAACTCTTCCTCCTCAAACGGCCGTTTTCTCATCCTGTGCGGCAGTACCATCTCGGCAGCTTCCACAATATCCTCATTAGTGACCCGGTCCCTGCCCTCGAATGCCGCATTGGTACGGGCAGTCCTTTCGATCATGATATCTGCCCTATGCCCATCAACATTGAATTCTATACATATCTCGGCTATGGTCTGGAGATTATCCCTGGTCGTGACCACCCGTGAAAGCATCTGCTGGGCCTTTACTATCCGGGAATTTAAACGGTCCTGTTCCGGCAGGAACTCTTTCCTGAAACCATCAGGGTCGTCATTAAATCTATTGGTCTGCTCCACGATCTCTACTCTCTGTTCCAGGTCCTGGATACCCACTACCTCTACCTGGAGGGCTATCCTGTCCAGCAGTTGGGGCCGCAGTTCCCCTTCTTCAGGGTTCATGCTCCCGACAATTATGAACTTGGCTGGATGGCTTACGCTTACCCCTTCCCTTTCCACGGTGTTCACGCCCATGGCCGCCGCATCCAGGAGTGCATCCACTACAAAATCATCCAGCAGGTTTATTTCATCCACATACAGGATGCCGCCGTTCGCCTCGGCAAGGATGCCTGGCTCATAGGCTTTAAGACCTTCGGTGACGGCCTTTTCTATATCGAGGCTGCCCACCACCCGGTCCTCTGTGGCACCTACAGGCAGGTCAACCACTTTCATGAGACGTTTTTCTGTGACGATCGTCCCCTCATCTTTGCGTATCTGGCATTCCCAGCAGAATTTTTCCTCGTCGTGGGGATTGCAGCTATATGTACATCCTGAGACCACTTCGATCTCAGGCAGTATCTCAGCCAGACCCCTGACCGCTGTGGATTTGGCAGTTCCTTTCTGCCCCCTAATCAACACTCCGCCAATGGAAGGATTTATTGCGTTCAGGATCAGGGCACGTTTCATCTTCTCCTGGCCCACAATGGCTGTAAAGGGATACAATACCCTGTGGGTCTTGGTCTCGATCCTGGCTTTCATTATCTGTTTGGACTCGTCCACTTCTTCGACTTTCGGGACTTCCTGGATATTACCGTGAATACTGATCTTGCCCATTTTTATCGCCTCATAATTAATAGATAGTATATCTAAATAACATCGCGTAAAGTAATGCTATTACTAAAAAGAACATAGAAAATACAAAACATCCAAATACAATTTTCATGCGTCCGCCCCTTTCTTTTTTTGACACCGCATGCGTTTCATAGATCGAGACCAACATTGTAATAAAGAAAAAAATCGCTGATACTATCAGGAGGGTCCCTATAACCAGAACAAATTGTGCTTCGAATGTCAGGTTTGCTTGAGGGTTTATCAAACTTAGTAAGAATTCTTTTCCTTTTGCTTCATATGCTGTGCTCACCATTATTACCATGTATAAAACATTACCCACACCCATAATGGCTGCAGATAAAGCAGCACTAAGTAATGTTATCAGCGAACCGATATCAGGGATATCAAGGTCCATTTTCCATTCATTTTCCATTTTTTTCACCTAATTTCGATATGCTAAGAATCATTATATTAAGATATCTACTTGAATGATACCATTTGGATAATTATCATCATTACCATTATTATCTCTTGATCTGTATAAAACCAATCGAAAACATTATTAATAAGTTGTTACTAATATAATAATATTGGGGCATTAAACGGTATCGTATCCATCCCCTCCGATCCGTCGAGCCCCATTCCTTTTCATATATGGTTTTTATCTGATCAATGTGCCGTTTTCCACTTTACTTTCGGGCTGCAGCAGCACTGCTCCGTTCTCATCGGCAGCCAGGATCATTCCCCTGGATTCCACGCCGAACAGTTTGGCAGGTTTCATATTTGCCAGCAGGGCAATTTGCCTGCCCACCAGTTCATCGGCCACATGTGTCAGGGCAATACCCGCCACCACCTGTCTTGGGATATCCTCTCCAATATCGACCTGGAGTTTTAGTAATTTATCAGACCCTTTTATGGTTTCGGCAGAAACTATGGTCCCTGCCCTGATGTCCATTGTATTGAACTCCTCAAATGTAACAACTGGGACCTGCGGTGCGGCCTTTTCCTCTTTTGCCATTGCTTCAGCTATTCGTTTGTTCATAATAACCTCCATCTCGTCTGTCTTCTTATCATCTATCTTTGTGAACAGGATTACAGGTTTTGGCAGGG
>JAIWAT010000072.1:0-8085 GCA_048634225.1 Anaerolineales bacterium
AGACCTGCAACAGGATAACCTGGCATACAAAGCACTGGCTTATTGTCCACAACTCCCAGGGCCGTGGGTTTGCCCGGGCTTATAGCCACGCCGTGTACCAGCAGTTCACCTAAGGTTTCTATGGCAGCAGGCACATGGTCACGCTCACCCACTGACGTGCCGCCGCTGATGATGATCATATCGGCATCTGACCCTGCCAGTATGGACTGTTCTATGAGTTGTGGGTCATCGGTGACTATCTTGCTGATCCTGGGGATACCACCCATTTTTTTGACAAAGGAGGCAGTCATCAGGCTGTTGGTCTCCCACACCTGTCCGGACTCCAGGGGTGCCCCTCTTTCCACAACTTCTTCACCTGTTGGTATAATCGCAACCATTGGCCTGTGGAATACCTCTACATCCACGATACCAGTTGATGCCAGTACTGCCAGGTCCCAGGGACGTAGTTGGTGTCCGGCACTGAAAAGTCGCTCTCCGGCAGCCACATCTTCACCGATCCCACCTACATGTTTTTCCGGGTGTACCTGTGCCATAATCTCTACAACACCGTCCATAGACCTGGTATCTTCCAGCATTACAACCGCATCAGCACCAGGGGGCATGGCCGAACCGGTATGCACCCTCTGGCAGGTGTCAGGACTAACATCTTTTTTTGTCAGTGTAAAGACGATCGGTGATGATGTAGATGCTCCAAGGGTATCGGCAGCTTTCACTGCATACCCGTCCATGGCAGCACGCCTGTAATGGGGCACGTCGCAGTCGGCAATCGCTTCAGAAGCAAGCACCCTGCTTTCAGCATTTTCAATGGGAATGCTCTCGATACTTTTTATCGGCTGGATTGTATCGAAAAATGTCTTTCCTGCAGTATCCAAATCCACACGTGACCTGAATAATTTATCCATAACTTCCCTCATCCGCCAGATACTGGCGGGAATAAGGCAATCTCGTCGCCCTCATTAAGTACAGTATCCAGGCCGTCTTTGTCCTTTACACTGATGCCGTTAACCATAACATGGATGAACGGATGTATCTCGCCGTTTTTGATGATCAGTTCTCCGAGACCGTCATATTTCCCTGTGAGTATGTCTATTACTTCACGAACATCACTGCCGTCGGCTTCGATTTTTGCTTTTCCGACCTGTTCCCTGAGGTTTGCGAATAATTTTATTGTAACTTTAACCATATGACCTCTCAAGTTATTGCTCTGATTATAAATATTTCCTTCGGGGTTTTTGCTTTCAATCCATAATATAACTTCAACAGTTCATCAAAAAAAATTGAGGAATTGCCGATTTGAATAATCCTGGAAAAAAGATTGTGTTCAATGAACTTTGAAGGGAAAATATTATTACTCATGGTCATTAACATATAATATAATATTAATGTGTGGGCGTGTTCATGGATGATAAGAAAACAGAACGATGATGTCGATGAGGTTAGTACCGGAACAATAATCATAATCATCGGCCTTTTGTTGATCTTATTTGCACCCATTATCTCTGATTTTTTTTATGTTCCCAGGGAAATAACAGGATATGAAGATAAGACCACCAGAATAGGGAGCAATATTTCTCAGTTCGCCTTTATTTCGATAGGTATATTAACAATCGTTATCGGATGTTGTATCTTTTTCAGGAATTTTATGAATATCACTATTGACTACCTGATGGAGAAGTTGAATAAAAAGAAAAGTGGTCAGTGATTGCACCATATATATGTTTTAAAATTAGATAGTGTGATTTAAATACTTTTTTAGCCTAATCTTCAAAACAGCCGCAAAATTCACCCGTTTTTATGTTGTTGCAGTACCCTTACACTCACATCCATACAGCTTTTAAGTATCGCCTCGACATCTCCCCCATCCACATCCAGCCCAGCAGCACCATCATGTCCCCCGCCCGTACCGCCATACACCTTGCTAACCTCCTGCATGATCTGACCCAGGTTCACACCGTCATCAATGGCAGTGCGTCTCGCCCGGCCGCTGATCCTGATAACACCTTCTTTCTCAGCACCCACAAAGGACACATCTGCACCGATATGGGTCAACATACCTGCCGCAGTACCTCCGAAAGAACTTATAGTACTGATAGCAATGATATGTTCGCCTACCCGCTGGATCTGAGCCCTCATAGCCGCTTTCAGGATGGCTATCCTCATACTGATATCCTGGGGCGTGGAGGCTAATATATCCACCACTTCCCCATATTCCACTCCGCTGGTCTCGATAATCTCTGCCAGTGTCCTGAATGACTGGGGTGAAGCATATTTAAAATTACCTGTATCAGTGATAATACCGGTAATAAGGGACATGGCAGACTTCCTCATGACAGGAGCTCCCATACTCTTGATTATTTCAAACACAATTTCTGCAGTAGAACTGGCACACCTGTGTATATAAAATTCAGCACCATCCTTTATTGAGCACGTGGAATGATGGTCCACGACAGCGTATTTTGTTAACTTTATATCGTTGAGCTGCGCCTGTGTGCTTGTATCCACAACTACAGTAAAATCATAATTTGAAGGATCAGGATCTACAACCACATTGATTTCAAGTGCATTGACCAACATCTTGCCAACACGGTTGCATCCATCCACCAAACCAACGACTCCCCCTATAGCCTCAGCTAACGTATAGGCACTTCCTACTGCATCCGGGTCTGCATTCCGGTGACAGAGAAATAGGATATTCGAATAATCCAGGAGCCGGTTATAAAAACCGAACTCATCGACTTCCATGGTCTGATACCTAAAAAAACTGAAATTTATTCAGCATGCATTCCCGGTGAACCCACAGACGTCTTGAGTTGTTCCTGTAATTGTGTAAATCTCTTATGTATCCGTTCTTCCTGCCTGACAATTGTCTGGAGTCTAAGATCAAGGGTTTCTTTCTTTTCCTTTAAATCCTCGACAACATTGCCTTTCTCGGCTTTTATCATCAAGTTGCCAATATTCTTAAAAACAGTTACATCCTCATTTATTTTTTCAAGTTCATCAAGAGCCATGTCAGACTCTTTGACCATGATCTCTAACTGGTTTTTTTGCTGCGCCAAAGCCTGGGCCTGTTGCTGTACCTGCTGCAGTTGCGCAATCTGGTTCTGGACCTGTGGTGGTAATTCTCCGCTCATTAAAATTCACCTATTCATATATCAATTTGATTTCATTCATGCCACAATAGTACTTCTAGCTTTCTATTGTCGCATTCATCTCAACCGCTATCCTTATAAGTCGCAGCCATCCATTCAAGGCAGCCCTCATGGACACCAGATCCTCAGAACATATCCTTAGAACCAGTGAATTACCCTGTATCCCCAGTTCTGTGGTACTGCGTTGATGAGCAGCTTCCAGCTCAGGCTTGAGGGACCGGTACACTACCTGGACGTCCCCATCCATTTCAAAAACAAACTCAGATTTAATTTCCAGACCAAAAACCCCTTAATAGTCCAAAAAAGGTAAAAATAAGAAAAAGGAGAGTATCCCGTACCCTCCTGAAAATAACCTTGTGTTAGACTGCTTCTACCCTTTTTACCAGGGTGGGTCTTTGTTTTATCAGTATGCGATGTCCGCAATAAGGACATCGGATACCCATGGCCTCATAGTCGATCTCGACCAGACGCTTACAACGGGTGCAGAAATATACCATTTATCAGTTCACCTGTGAATTATCTACAATGTATCGTCAGCAATATCCGTAGCTGTAGTATCTATTTCCGTTTCCACTTTAGTATCCACTACTGTATCTACTTGTGCATCCATTTCAACTTCTGCTTCAACATCAGTTGCAACTTCTGGTACAGCATCTACTTTAGTTTCCACTTCCTGGGAGGTCTCTTCATCTTCAATGGTCCCGGGTGTGATATCTTCCAGTTCCTCTAAGACCATGTCGGGTTCCATTGCCTTCTTGACAGACCTTGCTGCAACAAGCCCTACAGATGTCTTTGGTACATATGTACCACCTGCAAAGGTATAATCACATTTCTTACAGTTCCAGATACCAGTATCGGTACGGCGGATTGCAATATTACCGCACTTGGGGCATTTATATCCCTGTCTCATACGTTCTTCGATATCGGCAACCAGTTTCCGGTTCTTCCTGCCGTAACGGACCCCGAACCTGCCTGCTGACCGGGTCTTGTGACCTTTACGGGTATATTTTTTCGCCATAATCCTAAATCTCCAGGAATTTTTCTCTTATATCCTGTGCTTTCTTACAGGCCACTTCTACCATGTGGTTGATTTGATCCGGTGATAATGATCCATTGCCGCTCTTCTGCATGCCGGCAAGTGCGCCTTCCTGATTGGATATCACAGTTAACTTGGTGTTTGCGACCCTTTCTTCCTGAAGAGATGGGTCAAATACAATTCCGCCACCTATATCCACAGCAGTTACAGATACCGGTATATCCCTCATTGGCAGCGGTGTATCTTCACCCAGTCCATAACGCTCTGCCGGCATTGTGGCCGTAAGCAATGCAGCTATCGAACCAAGTGCAGCAGCATCCATTATATTACCGCCATCATCCAGCACATGTATGTCGATGAAAACCATCCAGACCTTTTCGCCCTCAATAATGCACAGCTTCTTTAAATCTATTGCGCCGGATTCCCTGATGCCCCGATCAGTTACCCTGGCAAGTTCTACGGCATTCTCCCGGGGAGGACCTGATTCGAATTCAGGGGATGCAAGAGGTATAAGTTCCAGGCTGGTAATTAACACGCCTACATCAGGTGTATCAGGGAAAGGAGTTCCAGGGCTGATCTTTACACCGGCAATTAATTTAGTATCGCCAATTTCCACACGGGCCGAACCTTCTGCCTTTTCTATTACACCAGTTTCAATCTTAATTTCCCTGATCTCGTCAAACGCCCGGCCGTCTGTACGCTCACCTTTCAGCATTAGATTATACAGCTGGTCCTTCTGGATTATTGAAACTATTTCCTTATTCATTGGAACTCTCCTCCTCACTCTCATCCATTTGACCGTCGGTCTCATCAGCGTTTTCCTCAGTATCGGGAACCTCTTCGCCGGAATCTTCCGACTCCTCCACATCGCCTGCCTTGACGGTATCTTCAGTTTCTTCGGCATCTCCGGTTTCGTTGGTATCGTCAATTTTTTCGGTATCTTCGGTATCTTCTGTTACCTCGACCGGAGTGACGTCTTCGGGTTCCTCTGGTGCATCTTCCTTGACATCCTCTGCAGCAGTGACCTCTGTGCTCAGCACCTCTGTTTTCTTAGAATAATGATCCATCAGTGCCTTCCTTTGCATTTCATATACCTGCCTGCACCCTTCCTGTGCCATTTCCAGGCCCTGTTTGAACTCCTCTTCAGTAAGGTGGCCGTCCATCTGGAGGAGTGTGATCTTACCATCAGGTGTCATTGCTATAGGCATATCTGCCTGGCCGTAATTGTCCTCATCCTTGTTCAAATCCAGGACAAGAGTATCATCGACCTTTCCTACAGCACACGCTGAGACCAGTGACCTCATTGGGATTCCTGCATCTGCCAGGGCAACGGATGCCGCATTAAGGGCCGCCGTCCTTGTACCTGCATCTGCCTGCAAGACCTCCACAAAAATATCTATTGCAGATTTAGGGAAATATTCAGTGAATACCTGGTCCTCAAGAGCTTCACGGCTTACCTTTGAAACTTCAATACTGCGGCGGTCAGGCCCGGGACGCTTGCGGTCCTCTACCGAAAAGGAAGCCATATTGTACTTGTACCTTACAATAGCCCTGTTGGATTTTTGCTGGTGCCTGGGGTGTACTTCCCTCGGACCATAAACTGCTGCCATTACCTTATTTTTACCGAATTCAAGATAACACGAACCATCGGCCCGGCTCAATACGCCGACCTCGATTTTAACATCCCTTATCTCGTTGGCCCGCCTTCCGTCAGAACGAATGCCATTTTCATCTATGAACTTTTCTGGTTTGTCTGTCATTTACAATTCCTCTCTTTCCTCTCTCAACTCAATCAATCAGTCCAGTAGTTCATCCAAGATCTCTGAACCTGCCGATTTCACTGTTTCTGGTTCTTTTTCCACATCTCCTTTTAAAAAACCACTTATCCGATTAGTGAGTCCATCAATATGAGCTTCATTTTCAATAATCTGTATCGCTTCTATAGCCTTATCCATATCACGGTCTTTGCCGGTTATCCAGATAACTCCGTTCTGGCCCACAAAGATGTTGCAGTGTGTCTCCTTTTTCAACATAGATATCATGGATCCATTTCTGCCGATCATCCTTGGCACTTTTACTGCTGAGACCTGGATAATCCTTCCACTGGTTATGGGTCTTAACTTGTTGTTCCTCATTGTTAGTTCTACTTTCATGGAACGTGAAACATTCTTGACCATAACGAGCACGGATGAACCAACATCCAGGTATTTAACCATATCAGAAGAATCAATACGTCTTGGATATTCAGACACATTAAGCAGCCCATCATATGGTGATTTGATATCCATTATCCAGTTCGAAAAAGTAATCTCACTTACAGTGGCCACAATCAAATCCCTATCCTTCGGAATATATTTCCCTGATAAAGAAACTACCCGTATCTTTTCCTTTTCACTTGCAAGTCCGTAAAGATTTGAATAAACCTTTCCTTCACTCACAAAGGTGCCGTCTCCTGCTTTCTTGATATCGTCAGAAAGAAAATCGCCAGGCACCACAATGTGTTTATCCATTTTTTATAACCTCAACCTGATAATCGTGTAATAATTCAAATTTCATTTCAGGATCTTTATCTCTGCGTTTCCTTTGGTCAGGTGATTAACCAGACCGAACAGGTCGTCCTGTAAACCTGCAGGTATTGTGACCACGCCGATCCATGAACCATCCTTTTGCCATTCTTCTTTTGTTAGTGTGCCGAATTTAGATAACGGGCCATAAGCTTTCGGGGCATAATCTGAACCAATCTTTATTGCGATACTGATCTCTTCAAAACGTATGGGAATTATGGGGCGTATCGCCTTCATCACGATATTTATCTGGTCATCCACACTCTTCATGGCATCAATATGCACACCTGCCTCTTCCATGGCATGTTCGATCCTTGCAGGCGGATGCGGGGTCTTAGTCTGGGGATTAATAGCATTGGCAGCGATCATGCTGATTATCTGGCGTTTTTTGTCCTCAAGTATCTTTTTCCGCTGCTCTGTTGTCAGGTGTATATCACCATGCAGGATGATCTGCCTGGCAATTTCAATTACATCCTGTGTCTTGAATGTATTATCAATATCTTTTTCTGCAGGACGGTCGCCCTTGCTTGCATTTTCAAAAACGTCTTCAACTGCCAGTACCTTTTCCATGTCTATCTCTTCACCCCTTTTCATGGAAAAAGCCGCATCCGGGTCTACAAATACCTCAAACTGCTTCCCACCTTTCTTAAGCCTGGCAATTACGGCATCATCTAACGTGACCATGATCAAACCAACAATTTATATTGAGATCAGTTATTCTTCCCCGGTGTCTTCAGCGGTCTTCTCTTCACTTTCAGTTTCTTCAGCTTCTTCAGTTCCGGTTTCTTCTTCCCCTGAATGGGCTTCCAGTATCACATTGACATAATCGGCAACTTCTTCGGGACTGAGTTTCTTGAACTGCTTGGTCTCAAGTTCAACCACACCTACCTCGATGGTAGAAGCATCAAACTTGTCCTCTGTTGTATTATGAAGAGCTTCCAGACCAAGTAAAATTGCGTCAGTGAGCTTGATGTCATCTGTATACTTCTCTTCAAAGACCTCCATCACCTCAGCCCGGCCTGCACCGATTCCGGTAGCTTTGTATTCAAGCAGGGCACCGCTGGGGTCGGTCTCGAAGAGCCTTGCCGCACTATCTTCCACACCGGCGATCAATAGTGCCGTACCAAATGGCCTGACGCCGCCGTACTGGGTATAGGTCTGCTTGAAATCGCAGATCTTCTTAGCCAGTACTTCCACGCCAATGGGCTCATCATATGATACTTTATTGATCTGGGACTCTACCCGCGCCCTGTCTATCAGTGCCCTGGCATCAGCCACAAGACCAGATGTGGCTGCACCCATATGATCGTCGATCTGGAATATCTTTTCAATAGAA
>JAIWAT010000073.1:0-8073 GCA_048634225.1 Anaerolineales bacterium
GCTTTTACCGACATCCCGTCTGGAGTCAGGTTGATCTTGGCTTCGTCAACAATACTTGAAACGGCTTCAATGGTTTCTTTGAGTTTTTCAGATTCTATAATTGCCTTGAACATTTACTGCCTCCATCCTTTAGGGATATATGATAGCGATATTTCATGACCATATGCGATTATGAGTTATAAGAATTTCTAATTTATTAAAGTTCATTGGGAATTTTGCTTAACCTTGTGCGGAGTAGTATAATATAGTTAAATATAGTTAAAAACCAAACAATATTAACTGATAAAATGCAAATTCCAACAAGTGATAAGCAATAAACCGCAATAAACCACAGAGGGCACAGAGAGTATAATTAGATATAAGTTATGTATCCACTGTGGTTAAATTATTATTATCTGAAAATCAAAGTGTTGAGATATTAGTATCGATAATTTCTATTGAAGTTATCTATCAAATATTAGGTTCTTGACTATGATCTATAAGATTATATATACAGTATAATACAGTAACAAACCAAGCTAACAAATCAAGGAATTAAAGCATGACAAATTACTTTCTATGGATTTCACTGGTATTCTTCCTCCTTGCATCCATACTCCCATCACAACATAAACAGTACCGGATGCCCATCGGCGGCATAGGCTGGATATTTTTTGCCATATACTGGGCACTGCAACCGTTATATTATATCAAAGAGGGGGACTTCTCAATGATACTGTTGACCCTGGTCGTGGCATTCATATGCATTATTATAGCTCACCTGATGTTCGGTACATATCAGAGTTCAAGAAAAGGCATACAGAACGATAACCCCACTGACAGGCAAAAGACCCTGACAGCCGTAACTACTATCACGGCAGTGGGATGCCTGTTCTATTTTCCCTTTGCCGAAATCGAATCGATGAACCATTTTTTGATATCAATAGTGACCTCCCAGACATTCTGGCTCGCACAGATAGCAGGATTCCCGGTAGAAAGGCTTGACTGGAACATGATAATGCTCGAAGGATACAGGGTAGAGATCATACTGGCATGTACAGCCATCGAGAGCATTGCCCTGTTCTTCGGGATCATACTGGGTATAAAAGCAGAGAAAAAACGGATTTTCATGGCACTGATGGCTTCGATCCCGGTAATATACACACTCAACCTCATAAGGAATGCATTTGTGATAGGAGCCTATGGCTACAACTGGTTCGGGACCGGACCTATGACAGTAAATATCCTGGGCAATGAATTTTTCCTGCATGACTCGGCCAGTTTCTATTTAGGGCATCACATTATTGCAAAAGGTGGCTCAGGGATCGCCCTGTTCTTTATCGCCTATGCAGTCCTGAAACTGCTGCCTGAACTCCTTGACCTTATCGACAATCTCTGGCAGCTGATAAGAGAGGATCTAAGGCTGATCAGGAGGGGTTAACCATTCTGGCCCGAAATACCGAAACCCTGGTAAGGGGCCTGTTCGCAGTTGCAGTGACACTGGCAGTAGCTGCTTATTTATTGAATTCGTCACTACTGGCAAAGGAGTCCGCACTTGTCTTTATACTGGATATTTTTTTTATCTGGTTCTTCAGGGACCCTGAACGTACAGCAGAAGGACCCGAGGATGTAATTGTATCACCTGCGGACGGTAAAGTTGTGGATATCAGGGATAACACGGCATGTATCTTTATGAACATAAATAATGTGCATGTCAACAGGGCTCCTGTGAGTGGAAAGATCGTGAAGATGAAACATAAGGACGGTGGATACCTGCCTGCCTTTTTCAAGGATTCGCACAGGAATGAACGCAACCTGATTTGTATCGAGTCGGATTACGGACTGGTCAAAGTGGTCCAGATAGCGGGTACTGTGACCCGCAGGATCGACACGTACTTTAATGTAGGGGACCGTGTGGTCAGGGGTGAGCGCATCGGCATGATCCGGTTCGGAAGCCGGGTGGATATCACACCCCCGGATGGATATACGCTGATGGTCAATAAAGGTGACAGGGTAAAAGCTGCCATATCTGCCATAGCAATAAGAAATACAACTGGTCAAAACGATTCCGGTAATCATGCAGGTGGATGAAATGAACGAAAGCATTTACCGATTGATCAAACTGCCTGACCTCGTGACACTATTAAATGCACTCCTGGGTTTTACTGCCGTCCTGATGGTAGTGCAGTCCCCTTCAAACGTCTACCACGCCTCCATCCTGATCATACTGGCGGTTATTGCGGACGGTTTGGACGGTGCTATTGCAAGGGCCATGGAATATGGTGTCCTTGGTGAAAATCTCGATTCCCTTGCCGATGTGATCTCTTTCGGACTGGCACCTGCGGTTATCGCATATGCCATTCTGGCACCCCAGTACCACTATTTGGTATGCGTGGTTAGTGGTGCCTTCCTTGCATGCGGCATCCTGAGACTGGCCCGTTTCAATGCCATCAGTGCAAAGGACGGATTTGTGGGTCTTCCTATCACTACTTCCGGCCTGAGTGTGGCATTGTATGTGCTGGTGTTCCATAATGGGGGGTGGCAGTTCTTTTCTCATGGCCTGCTGGCTGCAATGTCAATATTAGCTTTACTGATGATCAGCAGGGTATATTACCCAAAGATCAGGAATATCAAATATCTTGGATTGGCAGCTGTCCTGATGATAATTTTGGTACTGTTGTTTTATCTTGGCAATACTGCCGGGGTCAGGGTGGCGGCAGGGGCAACTATGGTAGTTATTGGATTGTACCTTCTCAGTCCCTTGTTTAAAATGGGGAAGTGAAGTCGCTTTTTGACAGCTTCGATCATTAATTACTTGATAGCTTTCAATATTCCTGCATACAGTTCTGTTGAGCACCGCCAGCCTTTATGTATCATTTCATCCAGGATATCAAGGGATTCTTTTTTTGTCCAAACTTGTGGATTGCCGGACGGCCTCCATACATAATAAAAAGTCCCGAATCCATTAATTAATTTATCGAATAATTTACTGGAAGATCGCAGTCAATATTTTCATTATCAGGTACGATGTAACAATTATCACAATAAAAAACAGTGCAAAAAAAAGGAGGTTCATGTAAACAACATTATTACTTGAGCCTGCTTTTACAATATGTCCACCAGAACAGCCGGTTGAATTACGATTGCCACTGCGTGTGATGCCACTTAAATTACAATTGCCACAGCCTGTGCTGCAACTTGAATTATCAACATATTTTTCGTTCATCAATGGTATCGTTTTAATATCACTCGACATGTTCACTTCTCCTTCCTTTAACTATATGTATGGTGTTTCCCTGATATATGTGATTGTATTTAGTGGTTTTATCGTATCCACTTCAAATCTAAGAGGCTGTCTAACAACAATACTGATAATAATTCTTAGACAGCCTCTATATACCATAAAAAACGACTTGTTTAGGTTTGATGTATTTCTTCTTCTTATTGAAGAATGGGTGAGACGTAAATTAAAAGTCAAGTCTTCAGTGGTGTGTATCAGATGAATGAATCAGTGAGGTTTTTTAGCGAAGTACTGATATTGGCAATCTTTCTTTTTTTATCAAAACTCCCGCCGTGCAACACCAAGGCAAAAACCAGATTAACTCCCTTCAACGCAACACAACCGCACAAAAGGTTGTGTTGTGTTGGCGATTAGTTGGCGATAAAATAGACTACATATTCCACCTCGCATCCCCTGTATCCCCCATCGATTACCTTGACCTGCCCATCCAGACGCTCAAAGTCGGAGCACTTGGCACCTGCAACATGCTCGGTGTTGCCGAGGAGCAAGGGGCGCGCTTCCTGCTGGCATCTACTTCTGTTCTATCAGCGGCAGTTGTAATTGATATTTGGAGTCGGTGGAATGCACCGCACTTTGCGCGAGGTGGTTGCCTGAGGGGTTTTGTCGATCAGTAGAAACGTTCTCTTTGTTAAAACAAAACCTTCTGCCCACTCCTTGCCGACTCCAGCGCCGCCTCGGTCATCCTCACCGCGCGCAGGCTTATCTGCCTGTCTTAGATAGGGGTGACCTGTTGTTAAACGCACTGGATGAAGTAGCGAAGTTCTTCTTTTAACGGCTCAGCATAGGGTATGGATATTGTGTACGACCCTTCGTTCTCGACGCTGAAAGCGGTCTTGCCGTCGAAGTCCGTTCTGCAAAGACATGTCGAAAACCGAAGCTCCAGGGATTTGATCTTTGATATAATACGTTCAAGGTACCCAGACATTTGTGTTATCAATTTGCTCAAAATCACTATCGTTGGTGGCGATGTTGTTTATCAGGTTCTTTCGCATGATACCAAGATGTGATGCATCTCTTGGTAACAGCTGATATTTTATGGCAAGTTCCATCGTTGCAATGGGATCGGCAGTTTGAGTAATGATCTGAAGGACATCCTTTGCTCTGAGGGCATCTACATAATCGATGTGCTTTTGTGCAACTTCCCACGCCTCATCAAATACGTTTCTATCATGGCGCAAGGCATCCAAAATTTTATAATGTTTACGTGTATCCAGTATTTCCGCTGCCTTGAATTTAAGCAGGATGTAGGTAGTTTCATCAATCACAACGGATGATGTGGCTGCATTTATGTTACCGTTTTCAACAGTACTCATAAATTCTGTACATTCTTTTCTGTTAGCGGCATCTTTACTATGGTGACTTACAAAAATAGTTGAATCAATGTATATTCTCTCAGTACCATGAAAGTCCTTGAGATTCATTCAACCACTCTTGCTTCAACCATTCTGCCAATTTCTTCATCTATGTCCATCTTCCCGATCCTGACTAAACCGGCGGTTTTTTCTGTGAGGGATTCCGGTTCGAGCGTAATGGAATATTTACCCAGATGGATTGAGAATTCGGTTCCTGCCGGCAACCCTATCAGGTTATGAGGTATGAAGATGCCTTTATCTGTAGATCTTACTTTGATCACGGTTGTCACCATAAATTAATAATGTGGGGTGCATTTACATAAACATTGCCTTTGTACTGCATATAATGAATAATGTACATACTCCAACTTCAGGTAGATCCAATTGTCGAAAGTTTATTAATCAATTAAAGTAAATTTAATCCTGTTCATGATATTTGCAGACACAATCGCCAATTACTGGCCACAGTGGTTGTCGTGGAACGCCGCAACACCGGTATTTATTTTTATAATCATAGTTGCAACCATCTTTTTTGCCAGGCTGGCTGACAGGCTGCTGCAAGGTTATTTCAAAAAGGCCAGCCTGAAACTGAGGGTGGACCCCACCGGTTACAGGTTGCTGCGGCACCTTGTTGTGGCCGCCATTTACATTGTGGGTCTTATAGTTGTAATATCCAGCGTCCCCCAGCTTCGCACACTTTCGGTAGCACTATTCGCAGGTGCCGGTTTTGCAGGTATCGTTATCGGATTTGCGGCCCAGAGTACACTTGCCAATATTGTGTCAGGCATATCACTTGCAGTGTTCCATCCCTTCAGGGTAGGAGATATTGTTACGATCCATAATGAGTACGGCACAATCTCTGACCTGACACTGCGTCATACCGTAGTGGTCACCTGGGATAACAGGCGTCTTATTATTCCCAATTCTATTATCAGTGAAGAAGCTATCATAAACTGGTCAATTGAAGACCCCACTGTAATATGGCCTGTGAACATCGGCATTAGTTATGATTCAGATATCGACCTGGCCCGGTCCATTATGGAAGATGAAGCCAGGGATCATCCCAATGTCATGGATCACTATGAAGTCAGCCGGATACACCATGAGGTGGTAGAAGGCAGTGAAATCAAAGTCCTGCTGACAGAACTGGGTGATTTTGCAGTAAACCTCAGGTTGATGATCTGGGTGCGTGACAGAAGCCTGGCTTATACTACAGGTTGTGAGTTAATGGAATCCATTAAGAAACGATTCGATGCAGAAGGTATAGAGATTCCCTTCCCGTACCGCACGATCCTGTATAAAAAAGATATGCACCCCAATGCTGTACAAAAGCAGGAGGATGGGGGTCAAGGAACCGATGTAGGTGTATATCCAGGTGCAGGAACAGGCGTAGGTGCAAGTGCAGGCGGTCGGCATTTCCAGGAAACCATTGAACTGTCTGGTGATTCAGGTGACTCAGACGAATAGTAAAAGAGTGCTAAATCCGTAGCCATTTCAAAAAGTTGGGGAATCCCTTTTGTCTGGTGCTTATTTATACTGCAACGTTTGATGAACTGCAACGTTGAGGTTGCAATTAGTATATTGTCAGATACAAAAGACAATTTAATATCAAAATTGTCAGATTCAACCGACAATTTCATAAATAATAAACTCAAACTGGATAAATATGAAAGAATACCTGTTCATGGTTAACAACTGGTGGACTACCGGTAACATCCCGTCTGAATACCAGGATACGATCCCACGTGAAAAAACAAGGGAAATTGAACGGTTCATAGATGACCGGGAGATACTGACCCTCATAGGTCCCCGCAGGTCGGGAAAAACAACCATCATTTACCAGCTTATCGACTCACTTTTACAAAGCGGAACCAGCCCGAAGAATATCATGTACATATCCCTGGACGATCCGGAAATAACCCTGGATATGGGAGATGACCTATTTATCCAACTGTTTGAATCGTACCAAGAGATCATCTTACGAGAACTAAAAGACGAAAAAATATACATATTCATAGACGAGGTCCAATATTTCAAAGGCTGGGAGATGTGGCTGAAAAAATACTTCGACCAGTATCCAAATATAAAGTTCATTGTATCCGGTTCAAGTTCACTTGCTATAAAAGATGAATCTGCGGCTCTTACCGGACGTAATTTAAGGTTCTTAATATATCCATTTTCTTATCGTGAGTTCATACGGGCTAAGGATAATATCCTGATAAAAAAGACAGCTTTTTCCTACGAAAACATTGAAGATGCTTATAATGCTGCCCTTCCGGTAAAAAATAAGCTG
The DNA here is from genome assembly GCA_048634225.1 of Anaerolineales bacterium. Lineage (GTDB taxonomy): Archaea > Halobacteriota > Methanosarcinia > Methanosarcinales > Methanocomedenaceae > Methanocomedens_A. The sequence continues at coordinate 6,926 of JAIWAT010000073.1, forward strand.
GTACTCTTATTCCAGGAATATCTTCGCTGCGGCGGCTATCCTAGAACTGTCAATGAGGACGCTGGTAAATCCAGGGAAATATTGAAACAGTATTTTTACGATACGATTTACAAAGATATTTTAAAAATGTATTCTGTTAAGGATGTAAGGGCTCTTGAGAGTATTGCAGCGTATCTTGCACAGAATATTGGTAACAGGTTCAGCTTCCGGAAAATTTCATCTGCCCTGGGTATTGATGTGGATACCGTGATCAGGTATGTCAGGTATCTTGAGGAAACGTACCTTGTTTTTATGGTGAATTATTTTTCCTATTCGTCAAAAGCGGTGATGCAAAAAGAAAAGAAGATCTATATGATAGATACAGGGCTCAGGAATGCCATTTCCACATCTGCTGATGAACCTGTACTGGTGGAAAATTGTGTATTCACCCATTTGATCAGGAAGTTTGAAAACGTCAGTTACTGGCGGGATGTTGAGGAGGTGGACTTTGTAGTTTCCATTGACAATGCACTGTTACCTGTAGAAGTCAAATACCAGAATTTAATAGGCCAGAGCGATATCAAGTCTGTTTTGAAATTCTGTAAGAGATTCAAGTTAAATAAAGGTCTCATAGTCACAAAGAATGATTTTAAAAGGGAAATGTTCAATGGGATTGAAGTTTGGTTCATTCCTGTATGGCTGTTTATAGCGGTAATATAGTTGATGTCATCTATGGCTACAGGGCAGCCCCTATCCCATAAGCCCGCTCCAGCTCTTCGACATTGCCGGCAATCTCACCCTTCCCGTAAGCTGTTGGCAGCAGCATATCTGCAATATCCACACCAAGGTAGTCCAGGGACAGCCTGAACATCTTTACCACAGGCTCACAAGCATCAGCCCCTTCGGCAGAAGGGATTACCAGCACTGCCCGTTTGCCTTTCAACCTGTCGGTCTCACTGTAGGGCAGCAGCCTGTCCATCAATAGCTTCATTGGTCCAGTGGGTCCGTACCAGTACAGGGGTGTGCCGAACAGGATCACATCAGCAGCCTCGATCCTGGGGTAGATATCCTGCATGTCGTCATCTATGTTACAGACCCTGTCACCTGAACTGCAGTTGCGGCAGTCTATGCACGGCAGGAGGGTGAGGTCGTATAAGTATAGTTTTTCA
>JAIWAT010000074.1:0-8050 GCA_048634225.1 Anaerolineales bacterium
GTAGTCCTCCTTCACTGCCAGCCTTGCCAGCACAGTGGCCACTGCCGAAGTGATACCGGGCAGCCATGCCACAAACGAGCCTGCAGCGCTGCCAACAACAGTTCCCCTCAGTATGCGCTTCGGGGGCAGGATCAGCCTGGAACTTACCTGCATTGGAATGACCGTATCGGTCAGCATGCTTATCACCAGCATGGACGCCCCGAACAGCCCGCTGAACAAGGGCATGAGTATGGAAGGCTCGCCGACCATGATAAGCGGGTCCATCAATGCCTGGGATTTGAAAGCGAACAAACCCAGAAGACCCGAGCCCAAAAACAGCACTACAGCAAACATCCTGTATTTCATCCTCACCAGTGGCCCCTGTCCCTCTATCACCTCACCGCGCTCGGTATAGACCATTACCAGCACAATAGCCAGCAGTATCCAGCCAATGTACTGATCCACAAACGGATACACGCTGGTAAAGAACATAGCCATGGGCAGTATCAGTACCAGTGAGACCACTACCGAGCCTGCACTGCCCAGTGCCGACAGCCTGACCGCCTCTAAACCGTACCCGTCCAGCAACATCTGGTGCCCGGGCAGTACAGCCAGTGATGTATCGGGATCGGGCGCACCCAGGAATACAGACGGTATAATGTCGAGAAAAGTGTGGGTCAATGCATTGGATATGATAATAGCTGCAACACAGACCGGACTAAAGCCCAGTTCATCAAGTAAGGGGGAACAGGCGGCTAAGATGAAAGAGAACGTGTTGGTGTGAATGCCTGGCACCAGCCCACTGAATATACCGAGAATAAAACCGATGACGACTGACAGTAGTAGAAAGCTGGTACTCATTGTCACATCTCAGGTTATTCAATTGCCATATCCCAGGTTATTACAATTGCCACTGACATCATTTCAGGCAATTGACGGATAACTGATTATTAGTGAATATAAATTTTTTGATAAAGCTCCCGGGGTCAGGACAGGGGCAATGGGGTCAGAGCAGGAGTGATTTGGTATGGAAAGGGGCAATGGGGTCTGGAACAATGATTGGAAGAAGTTAAATCATATACCAGAGATATTCAATCAGATGAGAATCGCAGTAACCCGGCTGGAAGAAAAGTCAGGCGGCACCCGTGAACTTTTTTCAAAGTACGGTCATGATGCAATACTGGTCCCGATAATGAAGACCGGAATTCCGGATAATCCTGCATCACTGGATGAGCTTTGCAGGAAAGTGTCCTCAGGCAAAGTGGATTTTCTTATCTTCTCAAGCACTATGGGTGTCAGGTACTTCTTTGAACAGTGCGGCAGTGTCCCGGATACTACCACTATTATAGCAGTCGGTCCCAGGACACAGGAAGCCGTCATCGATAAAGGCCTCGACTGCGAAACCATTCCCTCATTCTCATCTGACCATTTCGCATCCCATCTTGGGTCACGCATCAAGGGCAGGACCGTAGGAATAGTACGGCCCGATATCCCAAATCCAGGGTTGGTGGAGTCGCTTACTGCTTCAGGCGCCCGGGTGCTGGAAGGAGTAGCCTACAGGCTGGTCCCAACCGGAAATGATCTCAGGCAAATACTGCCTGACGTGGACGCGGTCATATTTACAAGCGGGAAGTCCTTTAAACTGGCCGGTGTATCGGCAGGGGACGCGGCAGGTAAAACAGTGATCGCCATTGGACCCAAGACCGCGACCATGATGTGCGATCATGGAATTGTTCCAGATATAACTTGTAACGGCACGCTGGAAGGATGCCTCAAAGCCCTGGCAGATCAGTCCAGGTAGATTATGGCCTTATTCGGACAAATATCAATACATTTACCGCAGCGTGTGCATTTATCATAATCTATGCGTGCCTCGCCGTCAACCCTGTACAGTGCATCCACAGGGCACACCTGGTCACATTTTCCGCATTTCCTGCACCCCTGGACCACAATATATCTATCGTTCTCCATTTCGACCATCGATAAATTATTAAATAAATAGTTGTAATATTGTAGTATTATATTGGTTTTGTACAAACTATACAAGATTGTACTTAACACTTACCACTTGCCAGAATAATACTGAACAGATCATACAAATCATATGTAAAAATGACGTGGTGTAAAAAATAATGACGGGGTGTAAGAAATTCCGAGTTCCATACCTGAAATGATCCACGGTAATTTCAATTGCTCGGACATTGCCAAATGCGTGCTTGGATTAAAGAACCTGGATCTGGAAACCTATAAGTTACTGGTATCACATGGACAGATGACTGCTGAAAAACTGGGTGAACTGCTTAATCGGGAACGCAGCACTGCCTACAGGTCGCTGCAAAACCTCATGTCATGCCAACTGGTATACAGGGAGACTAAAATCATAGAGGGTGGAGGCTATTATTACGTTTATGTAGCACTTGATCCCTGTAAATTAAAAGAAATGATAAAAGAGAATATCGATACCTGGTATGAAAAGATGAACTCCATGATAGAGGATCTTGAATCAGGGATACTTGAGTCTTAGTAGGTTTACAATACCTGGTCACACACCAGTTCTACCTGTTCCCTGAACTCTTTTTGCTTAATCCCCATAAGTCCTGCTAAAAACATTGCACCACCTGCTCCCACGCCCTCCTTGATCACTCCGGATTCATACATCCTGAGTCCCTTGTACCTGGACCTGTCAAAACCAGGGTCAGCAATATACGATTCAAAGCCAAGGCCAGATACAGTTTCAACAAAACTGGCAGTGCTGTCTTCTGCCACAAATTTAGTAGTGGCAATTGAAATATTGCCATTTATACCCAGACCCTCCAGGAGGGCCAGCACTGCCATCATTTGCGTGCCGCCTGCCAGTACGATCCTTGTGTCTTCCAGCCCATCCATGAGACCGCATACACACGGCATCATAGGATCGCCGAAACGCTCTATTGCGCCCATAGGGTCGTGTGCCATATCCCCAAACCGGACGCCTGCTTTGCCGAAGGCTTCACTCACGACCTGTGCTTTAATATCCAGGGGGTTTAGGGAATTACTACTGCTCACCCTGCCGTCTATGCCCATTGCCTGGAGCACACCCATAGCAGTGGTGGTCCCGCCAGGTATACTCTCACCGATAATAACAAGATCCGAGAGCTTTCGTATCTGGCGTCCCATCTCTAGTGCATTCGCATATATCTTACCCGCATCCGGCACTGCCTGTGCCGTCCTGATATCCCTGCCCGGTAAGGCACCAACATCCAGCAGTGGTATACTGGGGATTATCTTCAGGCCACTGTTTATGAACATAAAAGGGATGCCTGTCAATTGCATTGCCGCCCTGGTAATCACGGCAGGTGTAGGACTTTGGTCTGTCATCGGGGGTTCGGCATTGCATACTGTCCTGCCCAGTGTTACTAATTCGGCATCTCCTGCCGGGGTATAGTCGATCAACCCGGGCGATTTCCCTGCCGCTGAGATGCCAGGGATGCTGGCTGTATCCGTATTTGACAGGACACATAGGAATAGCGGGTGTTCACTTTCGAATTTGGTTGGTTCCGGGGATATCCAGTGGTCCATATTTACTCCTTTAATGTGGCAGTATCTTTAAGGGTTACCCTGTGTCTTTGGGGCAAGTATTTCATAATCAAGAAAATCCTCCCTTCTGTCGGATTTTCTAAGCCTGTCGGAAAGTATATACTTTCCTATATGTTAAAAAATATTTTTCCTTTTACCTGTTGATTACGTAATTCAGGTACCACAAAAAAAACAAGACCTAATCAGGAAATATGTTTAAGTTTACCAAAAAAGGAAAAAACAATCTACTGTTTTTGAAACTTCAACATTTTCAGTTTCCCAATGTTTTCAAATATCCTACGAGTATCTTCTTCGGTTTGTTTTTCGAGATACTCAACAATTTCACTCATTGGAACAGCAAGCTTATAGACTTTCATCGGCCTGCCCTTGCCTTCTTTCTTGATCTCTCTTTCACCCAGCCACCCGAAATTCCTTAACTCCCTCATGGCAATACTAACTTCTGGCTGCCTGAGCTGGGAACCAAGTTCCAAATCTTTTGAAGTCGCTTCGTCAACATTGGAGAGATACGCAAGAGTTGAAGCCACATTCCTTGACAGATTTAAATTCCGTAAAATATCTATAAACTCCAGATCATTATCATCAAAAACCTTTACTTCAGAAGATCTCATATACCAAACCACCTAATGTATTATTTCTTATTTATTTTATAATATAAATAGTTAATTCTAATAAATAATATTTAAATTAAGTCACTATTAATATGGATTTATAATTTTCGATGAACCACTGGTACTGATATTGTTTAATATTATACAATGATTATTATAGTTTTTGGTGTATGGCTACTATTTCACACATCTTATTTAGCATGAACTCAATTTCACATATAATACATGGATACAATATAGGGATACAATATAGGATACAATACAGGGATACTTATGAAAGACACATCTGTCAGCAACAGGATGCAGGAATATTTTGATGAACTGGAAAATACGCTCCAGGTCGAAATTGATATTGCCTCAAAAGCCAGGAAAAAAGGGCTTGAGCCAAAACCACATATCGAAATTCCACTTGCTAAGGACCTGGCTGACAGGGTTGAGAAACTAATGGGAATAGAAGGTGTTGCACCCTGCATCAGGGAACTGGAAACAAAAATGAGCAGGGAAGCAGCAGCTCTCCAGGTAAGCGTGGATGTGGCCACCGGAAAGGTACAGTCATTCGATTCCGAGACCGAGGCCATTGATGCGGCTGTCAGGGTGGCTGTGGCTGTACTTACAGAAGGGGTGGTAGCGGCTCCTATCGAAGGTATCGAGCGGGTCGATGTGGACGTGAATACAGATGGTTCCAGGTTCATCAGGGTTTATTATGCGGGTCCCATCAGGAGTGCCGGCGGCACGGCACAGGCACTTTCGGTCCTGGTGGCTGATGTTGTAAGGCAGAATATGGGTCTTGAGCGGTACAAGCCCAGTAAGCAGGAAGTTGAGCGGTATGTGGAAGAAGTATTGCTGTACAGGCGCGTGGCCAACCTGCAATATACACCCAGCGAAGAGGAGATACGGCTTATTGTGGAAAATTGCCCCATATGCATTGATGGTGAACCAACCGAGGATGCTGAGGTGGAAGGGCACAGGGACCTGGCCCGGATACCAACCAATCGCGTAAGGGGTGGGATGTGCCTGGTACTGGCCGAAGGGCTGGCACTGAAAGCGCCCAAGATAAAAAAGCACGTAAATGCACTCAAACTGGAGGGCTGGGACTGGCTTGACCAGTTCATTGCCGGGGTCAGGAAAGATGATGAAGACGAACAGGAAAATGATAATGACAAGTCGGTCAAGGTCAAGCCCAAGGATAAATACCTGCAGGACATCATTGCAGGCCGGCCCGTATTCTCATATCCTTCCAGGCCCGGCGGCTTCAGGTTAAGGTACGGGCGCAGCCGGAACACCTGTTTTGCAGCCGGAGGCGTAAGTCCGGCAACCATGGTATTAATGGATGATTTTCTTGCACCCGGCACCCAGATGAAGGTTGAAAGACCGGGCAAAGCCCTTGGAATAGCGCCGGTGGACAGCCTGGAAGGTCCCACGGTACGGTTGTTCAACGGCAGGGTCATAAGGGTTGATTCCATTGACGAAGCAAGGAAAATAAGGGATTCGGTATCCAGTATCCTTGATATCGGGGAGTTGCTGATCAACTACGGTGATTTCCTGGAAAATAACCATATCCTGATCCCTTCATCGTATTGTTTTGAATGGTGGGTCCAGGAACTGCATACTAACGCCGGTAAGATAGGTAAAGATGTGCCATATGATGATTCACAGCTAACCGACCCCGGCGGCCAGACCGCACTGGAGTTGTGTGATACATTCAATGTTGCGCTCCATCCCCAGTACACTTACCTGTGGCACGATGTTACTTCAGGAGAAATAATCACACTTTCAAAATACGTTGAGCAAAATGGCGAGTTTGATGGTGAACTGCTGTCAATTCCTGTTGACGATACAATAAAGCAGATACTGGAAACACTGCTTGTCCAGCACAGTATCCGGGAGCAGCGCATTGAAATCGAACAGGCAGCACCGCTGGTCAGGTGCCTTGGGCTTGATGGTTCATTGCAGCGGCTCAGGAGCGCTTCACAGGACGATTTTCCTGACCCCATGGAGATGGTAAACCACCTGGCCCAATTGACGATCAGGGCAAGGGCACCCTACAGGATAGGAGCGCGGATGGGGCGGCCGGAAAAATCTAACAGGCGGGAGATGAAACCGGCACCGAATGTTTTGTTCCCTGTAGGTGAAGCAGGCGGGCGGACCCGGTCCCTCATCGATGCAAAGAACTACTCAAGGTCGTTCAAGGAAAATGTGGGTGTCTTTGATATTGAAGTGGACTGCAGGGCATGTACCCACTGCGGTACTGTGACCTTCAGGAACTTATGCCCTGACTGCAATAGCCCAACCCTGCCAAAACTACACTGTCCTGTATGTAATATCGAGACAAATGAACCGGAATGTCCCAAATGCCACAAGGAGACTACGTCGGCTGATAAGCTGACCATTAATTTCAAGGAAGAGTATAAAAGGGCCTTCGATAACCTGGGTGAACGGGACAATCTTGATACTTTCAAGGGTGTCCTGGGACTGATATCCAAACACAAGACTCCTGAACCTATTGAGAAGGGAATACTACGCGCCAGGCATGGTGTGGTTACCTTCAAGGATGGAACGGTGCGTTATGATATGTCTGATATGCCTCTTACCCATGTCAGGCCTGATGAGATAGGTGTAAGCGTAGAGACTATGCACAAGCTGGGATACACTGTTGACACATACGGGGCAGACCTGGTGGACGCATCGCAGGTAGTTGAACTGAAGGTGCAGGACATTGTCGTTTCCAATCACTGTGCCGAATACCTGCTCAAGACCGCTAATTTCATTGACGACCTGCTTGTCAAGTATTACGGCCTTGAACCATACTATAAGGCAGGATCGGTGGAGGACCTTATTGGGACCATGGTCATTGGGTTGGCACCCCATACCTCTGCCGGGGTACTTGGCCGGGTTATAGGGTTTACCGGTGCCTCGGTGGGTTATGCCCATCCCTTTTTCCATGCTGCCAAGCGGCGCAACTGTGACGGTGATGAGGATTGTGTCATGCTGCTGCTGGACGGGTTCTTGAATTTCTCACGTTCATACCTGCCAGATAAACGGGGCGGCCAGATGGATGCACCGCTTGTGCTTACTACGCACATTGACCCAAAGGAGGTGGATAAGGAGGCGCATAATATCGATTTGTTGTACAGGTATCCGCTTGAGTTCTATGAGGCCACACTGGACTATGCCAATCCCAAGGACCTGGAAAAGCTCATTGAAACAGTGAGCAGCAGGCTGGGCACGCCCGGACAGTATGAGGGCTGGGGTTTTACCCATGATATTTCAGATATTGCCATGGGACCGGCCAACAGTGCATACAAGACCCTGGGTACTATGATCGAAAAGATGACGGCCCAGCTTGAACTGGCACGTAAGATAAGGGCAGTGGATGAGCGGGACGTGGCGGAAAGGGTTATCAAATCCCATTTCCTGCCTGACCTGATCGGCAACCTGAGGGCTTTTTCCCGCCAGCAGGTCAGGTGTGTGAAGTGTAACAGGAAGTTCAGGAGAGCGCCGCTGAAAGGTGTATGTCCGAAATGCAACGGTAAGATCGTACTTACTGTACATGAGGGGTCTGTCAAGAAGTATATGGATGTTTCACTTAAGATAGCAGAAGAGTACGAAGTAAGTGATTACACTAAACAGAGACTTGAACTGATCAATCTTGAGATCAAGTCCCTGTTCGAGAGTGATGTTTCAAAACAGATGGGTCTGGCAGATTTTATGTGATGTCTATGGTTCACAGGTCATTGCCAGGTTTTATGTGATATCCACGGTTCACAGGTCATTGGCATCTGCGAATTTTATCAATGCTTCTCCCAGTTGCTTTGTATATTTTGGGTTCAGGTTGAACCTGCTTCTTTTCTGGCCGCTGCGCTCCTTTGCGATCTCTACATATTCTT
>JAIWAT010000075.1:0-8038 GCA_048634225.1 Anaerolineales bacterium
GCACCACAGATGATACTTCTGCTAATCTGCCTGCACCGAATTCCATTAAAAGATCAGTATATTCACCTATATGTGGTATGGATTTTGACCCTGTAAGTGCTCCCCAGGACATGTTCATGAACACCCATGCAGCTATTGCAGGATTGAACAGAGTGGACCCAAGACCGCCAAAGCCATGCTTTACCAGAGCTACAGCAAAGAATGCTCCCACCACTGGTATCCATAATTTAATATCTGGCGGTAGCAGCAGTGCAATTATCAATCCAATCAATACAGCATCCCCATCTTTGATAGTTAACTCCTGGTTTGTTAACTTCTGGATACCGGCTTCAGTAAGCACAGCAGCCAGAACACTTACCAGTACCAGTGCCAGTGCTGATAAACCTAATGTGATTGATGAACTGGCATACATACCTACAGCCAGTAGACTGACAAACGCCAGAATTGCTACCTTGCTCCACATAATGGTCTTGATAGTAACTCCTTGCCTGATGTGGGATGGGTGTGAAACTGTTAGTTTCATAAAATTCCTCCGTTTGAAATGAATGGTGTACTTGCAAGACATGGTGTTTCGCATGAGAGACAGCCGGAAGATCCCGGTTCATCCTCATATTTCAATAACTGCTGCAGTACTGTCTTGGAATACCTGATCAACTGTAAAATATGTCTGCTGGATGGGCATACATAAACACACAGACCGCATTCAACACAACTGTTAACATGTAGTTTAAAGCATTCATCATGCATCCCCATATCTGCAAATGACGCAATCCTGCCTGGCAGGATATTAACAGGACATACATCCACACATCTGGCACATTGAATGCATGGACCGGGTATATCATGCAGTACTTCATCACTGGACTGGACAATGATATGTGAAGTAGATTTAATTACCGGGACTTCATCTGTGGACAGGGCTGTACCGCTAAAGATCCCGTTCATTATGACCTTACCCGGTTCGCCTGAATAACCACCGCAGGAATCAATAACTTCCTTGATACTGGTTCCAATCCTCACATTTTTTACTCCCGGGTTGTGTACTGCTCCAGTGACTGTTACATTGACCGTGATCTGGGGTATACCCTCAAGCACAGCTTTGCGAACTGCCAGAGCACTACTGGCACTTGACAGCAGCACACCTGCATCCAGCGGTGTGCAGGTATTAGGAATTTGCATACCTGTAATTTCATAAGTAAGAAGGTTTGCCATAGATGGTGAATAATTCTGCTCGACAGTGAAAATTTCAATATCAGCTTCTTCAAACAACCCGGATTCAATCGCTGATATAAGCTGTTTATCATCCTTTTGAATAATGAAAGCTCCCTGCTGTGCATCAGAAGCTTTGATGAGCAGGTTCATCCCTTCGATGATATTTGCAATATTTTCCTGTGCACAATTACTGCTCACATCACCAGAAAAAGAAAGATTTATTAAAACCGTATCGATCAGTTTTTCAGATGTGAGCAGATTATAGAGGGAGTATCCGTTAAGTTCAACCACTCCCGAATCCTTCAGGGCACTGATAATATATTCCTTAGGGGGATTTTTGCAGGTTTTGAATTCAATAGTATCGTTTGTTTCGTTTGATTCGATAATAACGCTTGGTACGCTGCCGCAAATAGGATGAGGGCGTTCTTCAATAGCAACAACATGTCCTGCAGTACTGGAGTGGACCGGGACACTGAACTCATCATTTCCCTCTCCGATTTTTTGGCCAATGAGCACGTCCGTTTTTTTATCCACTAGCGGTTCACAAACAGTACCTATGTGTTGCAATAACGGAATAACTACCTGTTTTCGGACCTCTTTGTCCTCAACCTTTTTCACGTCCTCTGTTGTCATTTAACCACCTCTACCGGTTTTGGTCTTTCCGGAATAATCTCTACGGTGATCTCATAAGTGGTAAAATCAGTTGGCGGATCTGTCTGGGCAGGGTCTGCTTCATATCCCAATAGTGTCCAGTTTATCCTGGAAGTATTGCCGTGGCAGTCAGCACACCACAGTGCACTTTTTCCCAGAGCACTTTCTTTTCCCACAATATTATGGCTTACCAGATAATATGCATCCACTTGCCTCAATACTGCATTAGGATAATCAGGGATCTTGTCATAATTAAAATCAAATGTTCGCATTCTATTTGTACTCTCTTCAATATCAGTTGAAGTACCGATAGCTCTCACATGTGACAGGACAATGGGATTGCCCTGGTTAGTACTTGAATTGGGATTATTACGAATGTCCACATCATTTCCTTCATCCCACCAGGATATGGTTATCACATTAAAAGGTTTAATTACCGCACCAGGGTCATCTTTGTCACACGGATGAGGTAAACCATTTTCAGAACCATTGAACCAGGCCAATACAGGATTGAACTCCTGCCATTCATTTGTGACCTTTCTATGTCCTGTCGAATAATCTATTGAAGATATCGGCATACCGCCCGGTATTTCTCCACCTGGTAGTACAGGTATATGGCATGCTTCACATCCCACCGTCTTAATATGAGCATCTACAACCATTCCATGTGTAACTTCTGCATGACAATCAACACATGATTTCATGGGATAGAAATTGTCCGGAACTATTTCTGAAAAAACCGGCATACTGTCCCTGCCTATCTGATGGTTATTCGTCACATGACACTGCAGGCATCCAACACCAGCACTGGCATGAACGTCATAGGATGCAAAATCATCACTACCCCACATCTCGGCACTGATCGCAACATTAGACAGATGGCACTTATTGGCACAAGTGTCAGCAGACGGACTGGTCCAGTACAGTATATCACTATCATTGTTCGTCTCATCTAAATGGCATGTTGCACAATCTGTTGTTATACTACTTCCAATAATTCCATCAGCATCATGAATTGTATATACCGACTCATCTTTTATATGGCAGTTAGTACATTCTACTTGCATAGCAGCAGTAGCAATACTTGAAGTGTGTGTGGGAATACCATGTGTATGGCACTGGTCACACCCGTTGACCAATTTCTTAGCCCCTTCCTGGTTAACAAGATTTAGAAACAGCGGATTCCACTGTTCATCTATAGACTTCCTGCTGACTTGTTGTACATGATACGAGTTGAGTAAATCTTCATTTGCATCAACATGACAGCCTCTGCATTTACTGTCTTCCCATGGACCTGTAGAAATATAATGGGTAGCTTTAGCCTGGTTCCCATTATAATTAAGGTTGCCGTAAAAGATTGTAATAAAAGCTATTAATGTAATAATTACAAGTACTGTGATTGTTTTTTTCAATTTAATCCCACATTTATTGTCATTTATTTTTCTTACAGCAATGATATATTATTTCTTTTGTGTATCTATAGACGCTTCTCTGGCTGGTGAATAAAGCGGATGGCGCCGCGTTTTATTCAATATTTTCAGCGATTTGGAAAAACCATATAGCAGTGCTAAGATCTGTGCCAATACCAGGGCAAGGGCTAAATTCAGACCAATAGTAATAATAATACCAGAGGTCATTATATTTGTTTCAACAAGTACAATTGCCAGCATTGCAAACAATACCAGTGGAAAACCTATTTTTTCAATCATAAGTCTTCACCTGTAATCTCTCTGTACCATTTCGGATATTCTTCTCTTGCTTCTTCTTCGGAAATTGTCCCTGTAAACATACTATTTGACATCGGGAACTTAAATTGGCTCAAATGGACTATATAGAAATGAGGCAGAATGACACAAAGGCTCAATATAGCAAAACTGGCATGAGCTAACCTTATGGTCAGCAAATACGACAGTGGGAGAATGGATGCAAATGACCACGGTGCAAAAAGGATAATACCTGTTATACCCATGATGATACAGTCTACTATAATAACACTCCAGATCAGGCCTTTTTCAAGCCAGCTGTATTTATCGTAATCAATTCTTTGCTGCTGCATGCCCAGTATTGACAGGTTATCATTCACATAATCTATTATATCAGCAGAAGTGGGGAATAGAATCTTGCTGTAATATTCTCTGCCATTAATTATAACTGAAAAAATGGAATATATAAGATAATACACAGCTACTGATACCAGTCCAAACCCGGCCAGTCTGTGAATGAACATCGCCTTTGACAGTCCAATAAGATCTATTATCCATCCGAGATGTTCAGGATACAGCTGTGGAATTCCTGTAATATATAATATCAGCAGAGAAAGAGCTGCAATAAAATGAACAATAATCTGGTTTGAAGTAAATCTTTCTATCTCCAAAATAATCACCCTCTATAAAAACCTTTCATTCTTGTAAATATAATATGCATAAGGATAAGATTGATTGTAAGGCCGACAACACTGAAGATAACATAGAACTGTATCAAATAATCAATCCATAATACGTCCTGCGAATCAACTATAATTGGTTTTTCAGGATAATATGTCAGATTGAAAAACAGTAATAAACCTGATATTATAATCAAAGTTAATAATAGTGATATTATTCCGAAATTATTTGTTTTATCTTTCATTTCATCCACTCTAAAATAACTGCGGCCACCTTTTTTATATATATATATTTAATAAAGATACGTTACAATTGTGTTTATGAGTTATTGGTGTGACTTATATCTTTCTATTTTCCATGAGATTTTGTGATTAATTATGAACAATTGCAGGTGGTTTTATCATTATTTTGATTACATAATCATATCACAATAATATAATCTGAAGTAGTTATATCCAATGTACAATTAAAAAAACGTATCATTATAACATAATTATTCAGGCACCACCCTCTCTATCCTGGAACCTCTTACTACAAGTACTGGGCACCTTGCTGTGGATGCTATCTTTTCTGATACACTCCCAACCAGCATTTTTGAGATTGAACCCTTTCCATGGCAGCCCAATACGATAAGGTCTATGTCCTTGGTTTTAACTATTTTTAGAATCTCAGATGTTGTCTTTCCATCCTTTACAATGGTTTCTGCAGTTACACCCTTCTTATCTGCGATCTCTATCACACCATCGGCGATCTTTTCAGCATCTTTAAGCATGTGTTCCCGCATCCGGTTGATTATGGCTTCGGAAAAGTTTATCGGTTCTCCTAATACCCTTCCTTTTCCGGTTTCATCAACTGTCGTGATATGCCTTTCAAGTATTTTGTTCCTGGAATCGACAATGTTGCATGCATATACTTTCGCATTGTATCTTTTTGCAATGCTCATACCAAAATGAGCTGCATACTCAGCATCTTTTGACCCGTCTGTTGAGATTAATATATTCTTGTAATGCTCCTTGTTCTTAGTACTGCGTACAAGTAGAACATGGGAATGGGACTGCCTTAATACGCGATTTGCAACAACACCGACAGATGGTCCTTTTGATTCTACTCCACCTTTCGATGCCAGTACTATTAGATTCGCATCTATTGCTTTAGCTTCATTTACAATCGTTTCAACCGGGATTCCGGTAAGTACTTTTGCTGATTTGACTGTTACTCCACTGTCCTGCGCTATTTTTCGTATCTGACCAACATATTCTTCACCTGCACTATGTATGATCTTGAGGATTTCAGGCAGGATATATCTGTGGGAATCTACTACAAATATTATGGATATTTCCGCACCGTATTTTGAAGCTAATTCTACAGCATGCTTTCCAGCATTCAATGAATTCTCAGAACCGTCAACAGGAACCAGGAATTGGAATCTTGTCATTTTATTACACCTTTGTTATTTTGGAATTGTATATATTCTTTCTGTCCTTATGCTTTTCACCACATAAACAGAACACGTTGCCGAATGAATAACTTTTTCAGAGATACTTCCATGTACAAACCTGGAAATTTTACCACGACCTGAATATCCCAAAACCACCAGGTTAAATGATTTATCGTAAATTATGTTTAAGATCTCATCAGCTGTTTTTCCTTCCCCTGTTAAAGATTCCGCTTGAATTCCTTTTGATTTGGCAATATCTAATACCGATTTAGTTATTTTATTATCCTCATCCTCTTTCATCTTATGTGGAAAAATGTGACAGGCCGTCAGGTTCGAATGAGAGCGATGTGCAATGCTGGCTGCAAATTTTCCAGCATACTCGGCATCTTTTGTACTATCCACCGGAACAAGAATGTTGCTGAATAGCTCATCACCAGCAGTATTTTTACGGGCTATCAGCACATGACACTTAACATCTTTCACAAGCTTCTCAGCTATTTTCCCAAGTTTGTTTTTAGATGCAGCTAGAATGATTAAACTGGCATCGGTTTCCTCTTGCATCTTAATAATTTCAGATACTGGTGATCCTATTGCCACAGTAGCATTATTTATACTAATTCCATTCTTTTCACAGATTTGTTTGTATTTATCAACCAGTGTCTGTCCCAATTCAGTTTGGATCCCAATTTCTTCTTCTTCTTTGAACAGATTGTTATCTACTACATTTATAATGGAAATTTCAGCATTATACATCTCAGCTAACTTTATAGCATTGTCTGCTGCTATTTCCGCATACACCGGTTCATTTAATGTTAATATATATTGAAATTTTACCATATTCCGAACCCTACATAAGGGTTTACACTGCTTTATTTAAATTTATCGAATTGTTTTTTGGCTGCATCATAATAACAAAACATAGATATAACATCCAATAATCTTAAAGTAAATATGGACGACTACCGCCATAAGACAATCATATATTTATTTGCGCTGATAGTAATAACAGTAGCCCTGTTTACAATCTATACCCACTTTTCGGTCGGTCCTGATAATGAAATGAGCAATAATCTCATTGCAGAAAATAATGAGGGTAGCAATGTCGTCATTACAGAAAGCCAGCATATGATGGGGACTATTGTTACTATAGAGATAGTCGGCACAAAAACCAATGCAGAAACCACAATAAATAGTGCTTTTAGGGAAATTGACCGCATTGAAAAATTAATGACCACTTTTGATTCCAACAGCGAAATAGGTATATTGAACGCTGAAGGGCAGGTGGATAACGTATCCGATGACCTCATTTATGTAATCGAACAGTCAATACACTACGGTAATATAAGTGACGGAGCCTTTGATGTCACAATAAAGCCCATACTTAACCTATGGAAAACAAAAATAATCGCAGGCGAACGTCCCACAGGGCAGGAGATTAATGAAACCCTGACCCTTGTGAACTATAGTAATATTACAGTAGAGAACAATACTATTTACTTCAATGCAGAAGACATGTCCATTACCGTGGATGGCATAGCCAAAGGGTATGCTGTGGACCAGGCAGTCAAAGTGTTAAAAAATAACGGATATGCAAGTGGTTTTGTAAATGCCGGGGGCGACGGCATGTATTTTGGTACCAAGCCGGACGGTTCTGACTGGAAAGTGGGACTTCGAAATCCGGAGAATAAGAGCGAGTCTATTGTTGTTATGGAGATATCAGACATGGCAGTGGCCACCAGCGGAAATTATGAGCGCTATTTTAATGAATCTGCCCGGCTCTCCCATATCAGTGACCCAAGGACAGGATACTCATCACAAAGTCTTTTAAGTGCAACAATAATAGCAGGTTCGGCTATGGAAGCAGACACACTGGCCACCACCGTTTTCGTACTGGGACCCGACAAAGGTCTAAAACTTATTGAGAATATTCAAAATACAGAGTGTATACTTATAACCCCTGAAAATGAGATACTTACATCATCGGGTTTTGATATATACCTGTCAAATACCTAAACAAACTCTGCATCATCGTCTACGGGAGTCTCAAGGATATGCCCGTCGTAGGCATTTATGTCAATAGTATTTTGCTTTCCATGAATTTCCCACACTGGAACATAGACTATATTTATTGTAAGATCAATCTCATTTTTCAAAGGTGACAGTGTCTTGCTTTCTGAGACTATGGCATCACCTTTGACCTCGTCCACTTTCATCTTATTGGAATGCTTTAAGATAATCGCATCCAATACTTTTTCCTTAGCCTCATCGTCACTTATCGTTGGTTCTTTTATCTGGTAATTCTCTGTTATGATCTCAGCATATTCCAGTATGTCCGGGGAACGGGTGATGGTGT
>JAIWAT010000076.1:0-7972 GCA_048634225.1 Anaerolineales bacterium
CTTTAGTGCCAAGCACTCTGCCAGATAGTGTACCTATTGATTATACAGTCTGGGAAGACGGGTCAAAGGATGCAAGTGGGATTGAACATGTAGGAGGACTCTTGTTCACCAAATATGTAATCCCATTTGAGGTCCTTGCACTGGTCCTGTTAGCGGCACTGTTAGGGAGTCTTTACATGGCCAAGAAGGAGGAGGAGTAATGTTACCGGTCAGTTATTATCTAATTGTTGCAGCCATTGTGTTCAGCATTGGTGCTTATGGTGTGATGACATTAAGGTCAGGAATTATGATCATGATGTGTGTGGAACTGATGCTCAATGCAGCCAACATCAACCTGATAGCATTTGCATCACATTTCAGCCAAGTGAACGGTCATGTTTTTGTGCTGTTCAGTATTGCTTTGGCAGCGGCTGAAGCAGCTATTGGTTTTGCAATATTAATGAGTATATTCAGGTCTAAGAACAATGTCAATATCGACAACATCAACATCCTGAGGTGGTAAGATATGGCTGTTGATAATATAGTATATTTGATACCGGCACTTCCGGTGTTAGCATTCGTACTTACCCTTGCTTTTGGCAAGAAACTACACCCAGGTGAAGGATATATACCGATACTGGCAATCGCCATATCCTGTATTATTTCTATAATGGCATTTTTACAGATACATAATACAGGTATACCCATTGAGGTATCTGCTCATTGGTTTTCAGTATTGAACGTTGGTATTTTTATCGATCCTCTGGCAAGTGTAATGTTGTTGATGGTCAGTTTTGTAAGTTTGCTCATTCACATCTATGCTATAGGTTATATGGCACATGACCCCGGCAAACCCAGATATTTCGCAGAGACCGCATTGTTCACTGCTGCAATGCTGGGTGTGGTGCTGGCAGATAACATCCTTCAGTTCTTTATTTCCTGGGAACTGGTAGGTCTGTGTTCATATCTGCTGATTGGTTTCTGGTTCAGGAAACCTACAGCAGCTGCTGCCGGTAAGAAGGCATTCCTCACAACCCGTGTGGGTGATGTCCTGTTCTTAGCTGGTATAGTAATATTATATTCCAGTATGAGAGATGTTTTTTTGGAACGTTTTCCAGCTGGTATACCCGACGGGATCTATTTGCTTCAATTTAGTACAATCTTCGAAAATATATCTCATATAGATCCTACTCACCTTACCATCATTACACTGCTCTTCTTTGGCGGTGCGGTAGGTAAGAGCGGGCAGTTCCCGCTACATGTATGGTTACCTGATGCAATGGAAGGTCCCACTACGGTGTCGGCTTTGATCCATGCAGCTACAATGGTAACAGCCGGTGTGTATCTGGTTGCCAGGACGTTCCCGATGTTTATTGCATCTCCTGCGGTTGAATTAGCCGGAATTACAATTCCTGCGACACTTACTGTTGTAGCTTATATAGGAGGTTTTACAGCACTGTTCGCATCTACTATGGGACTGGTAATGAACGATCTCAAACGTGTACTTGCCTTTTCTACGATCAGCCAGCTTGGATATATGATGCTGGCACTGGGAATGGGATCGGTAATAGGTGCTGCTGCAGTAGGTTTTGCCATGTTCCACCTGATCAATCATGCATTCTTCAAAGCATGTCTGTTCTTATGTGCAGGTAGTGTTATTCATTCGACGGGTACAAATGATCTGCGTGAAATGGGTGGTCTGATGAGTAAGATGAAGATCACGGGAATCACCATGTTATTTGCTTCCCTGGCACTTGCCGGTATTGGTATACCATTTATTAATAAAATAGTGGGTTTTCCTGTAGGTACTAGCGGTTTTGTCAGTAAGGATGCGATCATTGTAGAAGGTACATATGTATTTGCCCATATGACACATGACTGGATTCCATTTGCCTTTGGTATAATAGCGGCATTATTGACAGCAATATATACATTCAGGCTGTGGTTTATGGCATTCACAGGCAAACCCCGCCAGGAAAGACATCCTCATGAGTCGCCAGCAACTATGACAGGAGTTTTATCAATTCTTGCTGTATTTGCATTGGTATTTGGAATGCTTACTTTCGTTCCGTTTTTGGATTTCGTAAATCAGACTTATGATCCTGAAAAGATTAACCATCTTGCTGAATTAGGTGGTAATCCCATATTAGAGGATCCTCTGCATGAAATTCATCATATTGTCGATCATGCTTCACCTATAATAATCTTATTACCGGTTATTGTTGGTGTAGGTGGACTACTGTTAGCATGGATGATCTATAACAGGCGGTGGATAAGTGTAGCATCGATCGGGAATATGCGAAATCCGTTATTCGCGATTCTTGCCAAGCGATACTACCAGCATGAGATATTCATTGAGTTGATATCCCTGAAGTTCACTTATGGAGTACTTGCCCTGACCAGTGAGTTCAGTGACCGTAAGATTGTTGATGGTATCATTGACGGCATCAGTTCATTTATCATAGGAGGAGCAGAAGTCTTGAAAAAGATTCAAACAGGCGTGGTGCAGAATTATGCCACAGCAACGGTTTTAGGGGTGGGCCTGATAGCCCTTATCCTTTCATTCAGGGGGGTGTTCTAAGTGATGGATTATGTACTTTCGTTAATACTGTTCATCCCACTCATAGGTGCTGCCCTAACGCTGTTATTTACCAAGAGCCGGGAATCAGCCAGAATGGTTGCATTTATCGCATCAGCAACATCATTTGTACTTACGATAATGATATATCTCCAGTTCAAATCAGGTATAGCTTTCCTGGAATTCCAGTTCATAGATAAAATTCCATGGATGGACTATATGGGGATAAGTTATTATCTCGGTGTTGACGGAGTCAGCATGCCGTTGATTTTATTAAATGCAATACTGTGTCCGTTAACCATCATTTATGCATGGGGAGAGAACAAACTGCCCAACCAGTTCTTTGCTTTGATACTGGTACTGCAGGCTGGAGTGTTCGGGGTATTCATGTCCCTGGATTTCTTCCTGTTCTACATATTCTGGGAACTGACACTGATACCGCTGTACTTCCTGATAAGTATCTGGGGCGGTCCTAACAAGGACTATGCAGCCATTAAATTCTTCATTTATACTCATGTTGCCAGTCTTGTAATGGTACTGGGTATATTTGCGCTGTATTTCAGTACCGGTGTCAATACCTTTGAAATACCGGTATTGTTACAGGCATTTTCTGACATCGTAGATCCTAAGATGAGAGTTGGTATTTTCCTTGCCCTGTTCTTCGGGTTTTTGGTGAAGATGCCTACCGTACCTTTCCATACCTGGCTGCCAGATGCCCATGTGGAAGCACCCACTGCAGGCAGTGTCCTGCTGGCCGGTGTGCTGCTTAAGATGGGCGGCTACGGGCTGTTCAGGGTATTGTTACCAATGATGGAGGGGCTGGGACCATATCGTGAAAATATAGTCACAATAATGGCGGTACTGGCTGTAGTAAGTATATTGTATGCAACGTTTGCAGCACTGGCCCAGAAAGACCTAAAGAAGATGGTCGCTTACAGCAGTGTAGCCCATATGGGTTATGTGATGCTTGGAGCTGCCGCATTCAACTACATGTCGGTTTCCGGAGCCATGTTCCAGCAATTCAGTCATGGACTGATCACTGCCGTGCTTTTCATGAGCGTAGGTGTGATACAGCACAGTGTCCATACCAGGATCATACCAGACCTGGGCGGATTGGCTGACCGAATGCCAAAACTGGCCTTTTTGATGATGTGTGGATTCATGGCATCACTGGGACTTCCGGCTATGAGCGGTTTTGTTGCCGAGTTTATGGTATTGACAGGAAGTTACCTGACTCTGCCAACATACGCACTTGTGGCAATGCTTGGTATTGTAGCTACGGCTGGGTATCATTTATGGGCATTGCAACGAGCCATGTTTGGCAGTTACAATGAGAAACTTGGTGAACCTCATGACCTGGCTAACTTCGAAATGGTGCCAATGGCGATACTGGTGTTGTTGATAATACTGTTTGGAGTATATCCGGGATCAGTGATGGAAATGTTTGAATCTGCCAGTAGAATCATTCCAGGAGTGATGATATGAATTATATAGAATTAGCTTCCCAATTCGCTCCGGAACTGATACTGACCATCGGGGCTCTTGCCATTATGATGATTGGTCTGTTTCTGGCAACTTCACAGAAAAAGGTACTGGGATATCTTGCCGCAATATTCCTTGCAGTGGCCAGTTTGGTCATTGTATCCAGGGGAATATATGATTTACAGATGCAAGGCATACTGGCAGATTCCCTGACCATCGACCCTATGAGCCAGTTCTTTAAGCTGACATTCTTACTGGTATCCCTTATTGTGGTTATAGCATCGATAAGAGAGTATGATGGCCATTCGAATCAAGACGAGTATTATACTCTAATACTACTCGGGACCATCGGAATGATGGTAGTGGCCTCAGCAATAGATATTGTGACCATGTTCATTGGGTTTGAACTGGCCAGTTTGTCCACTTATGCACTGGCAGGATTCAACAAGAAGGATCCAAAAAGTATGGAAGCGGCAGTTAAGTACTTCATTATAGGTGCCCTGTCATCCACATTGCTGTTGTTCGGTCTTTCATACATATATGGCATGAGCGGTGGCCTTACAAACATCAATGAACTGGCAGTTTTCTTTAACGCAAACCCCGCAGTCATCCAGAGTCCATTGGGTGTAGTAGCTTTGATGCTGATTGTGGCCGGATTTGGGTTCAAGATGGCACTGGTACCGTTCCATATGTGGGCACCGGATACTTATCAGGGTGCGCCCACTGTGATTTCGGCACTGCTGGCAGCAGGGTCCAAGAAGATGGCGTTCGTTGCAGCCTTCAGGATATTCCTGATAGCAATGATAGCCATCAAGATCGATATGATGTTAGTATTTGCATTCCTGGCAATTCTGACAATGACCCTTGGTAATGTAGTAGCCTTAAGCCAGAAGAGCATTAAGCGTATGCTTGCTTATTCTTCAGTGGCACAGGCAGGATATATTTCCATGGTGTTTGTAGTCATGTCACCTGAGGCATTGACTGGAGGCATACTGTATGTTATGTCCCATGCATTCATGAAGACGGGTGCTTTCATTGCAGTGGCAGCACTGGGATATATGTTGTTGAAGGAGAACAGTAATGCTAAGGACGTTGATCATCTGGATAACTTTGCCGGACTGGGTAAAAGGTCTCCATTTTTGGCATTCAGCATTATGATATTCCTGTTTGCCCTGGCTGGTATTCCACCAACAGCAGGTTTTGTCAGTAAGTTCATACTGTTCTATTCAGTGCTGAAAGGAGGATTTTTGCTCCTGGTGATCTTTGCCATATTGAATAGTGCATTGTCCCTGTATTATTACGCCAGGGTTGTGAAATATATGTATGTACTTCCGCCTTCGTCCGATGAAAAATTGAAAATGCCCGGAGCATATGCACTAGCTATACTGCTGGCAATAATAGGTGTGCTGGCAATAGGAATTGTACCGGAACCATTCGTCAACTGGGCAGCAAGTGCGGCTAATGTACTGGGACTATAATTAGGAGGTGAAAAATATGGCAGATTGTGATCTATGCGGTGTAGGAAGACCTACTCTATGTCCAGTGAAACCAGATGTACCGAGATTTAGAAATGCTTACCCTACAGGGATGTGGATGGGCATTTGCGAGGAATGTACCAACGCCTGCCATGATGCCAATAGTATCCGTTCAAAGGCAAATGGTTCTAAATGTAACCTTTGTGGAAGAAAGGGTGAACAACTGTATGCCGTGGAAATGAGAGTTCCTGATTTCAGCGAGCCTTATTATAAGGAAAAAGTAGCGGAGATCTGTGAATCATGCCTGGAAGCGGCCGAGAATACATACAACAAACGGCAGGCAGAACTGGCATCCCATACAGGCCACCATTAATTGAAAAGGGGTACTTTTACCCCTGTTCATTCTTTTTTACCTGTCTTTTTTTATTTTTACATATCGTTTTTTTTAATTTCACCTATCAGGTAAGTGATAGTAGAACCTGTTATTTTCACATCATACCAGTTACCTAATGGTATATCTTTTTTCACTACGATGTTATTGTAATAGATATCCCGTCCTATTGTGGAATTATCCTTGCCCACCTCTGTTGTCAAAATATGTATCGTATCCCCTATCCTCTTTCTGAGCAGCTCCTTGTTTATAGTGTGATGTAATTTTGTTAGTCTACGTGAGCGTTCTTTTTTCTTCCAGGATGGCAGGTCACGCAGCTGGGATGAAGGTGTGTTCGGTCGTGGTGAATACCTGGTAATATTGACCTTCTGTGGCCGCATTTCCTTTAGCAGTTTGAGTGTATCATTAAAATCCTGCTCGGTCTCTGTAGGATATCCTACAATAAAATCTGTTGAGATTACCATGCCGGGAAAATTATTCCTGAACGTATCTATGATATATTTGAACTCTTCTGCAGTATACTTGCGGTTCATGTGTTGAAGGACTTTATCTGACCCTGACTGGATAGGAATGTGAAGGAATTTGAAAATATGCGGGCTTTTAAAGGATTCAATTATATCGACGATAATACCAATAACCGTGGACGGGTTCATCATGCCAACCCTTATCATATAATCTCCGTCAACAGCGGTTGCGGCACATAGCAGCTCAGGCAGTCTTACACCCGTATCCATACCATAAGCCGATATGTCCTGTGAAGTAAGCTGGATCTCCCTGGCACCAAGCCGTACAAGTGACCTAATTTCATTAACAATATCGGGAACAGGGCGGCTTACCAGTTTGCCCCTGGCCTGCTTTACGATACAGTAGGAGCACTGTCCTACACATCCCTGTGAAATGCTAACAATACCTGTTACACCTTCCAGTATTGGAACATCATAGAGGGTAGGGGCAGTAATACCATTACTACCAACAATATTATTACCAACAACATTACTACCTACAATATCAGTAATATCATCCAGTGAAGCAGGTGTTACTGACGGGTAGTTGATACCATCCAGGATATCGGGCTGGGCTGCAGGTAAGCACCCTGCTACCACAACGTTCTTACCCTGGTCAGATAGTAAACTGATATACTCCAGGACCTTTTGCTGGGTGGTCTGCGTAACAGTGCATGTGTTAACTACCACCAGGTCAGCCAAATACGGATTGTCGATAAAAACATGACCTTGTGAGGCAAGCAATTGCATGATCCTGTGACTATCGGCTCTGTTAGCTGTACAGCCAAAGGTCTTTATATGGATTTTCATCCCTGGAAAATGATTTAGGTTACGATCATATCAAGTTTACCCATCTCAATGGCATTGCGGATCTCCATTGCCAGCCGCCTACCCGTGCTCATGGGGATGCGCCAGGTGGTATTGCCATAGGGGTGCCCCACTGACATGTGGACATTGGTCCCGCCGCCCACCCTGGGAGCCACGTCATAGATGTAGAAGTTAAGGTCTTTATCCACGCAGGTCTGGAGACAGAAGGGGCCGATTATGCCTGGATCGTAGTATTTCTGGGTGGCTGATACGTACTTCTCTGCAAGTTCAAAAGCTTCTTCAAGTAGCGATTCCCTTAGTGTGGCCGAGTTGTGGCCGCAGACCGTGTATTCAGGGGTTACCTGCTCTGGGTTAAGCGTCATCTGCTGAGGGGCAGGAAGCCTGACATGTCCGTCAAGGCTTGTCTCGAACCGCCAGTCGATACCCAGTAGCTCGACCGGGCTTAGGTCTTCCTCAATGGGTGAATAAAAGAAATCAAGATTAAAGACCGGGCCGATGATATAGCGTTCGATGCGGGCGTTGTCAAGATCAGACTGGGTAATGACATTCTGGGCCAGCAGTGATTCTGATTTTTCGAGATATTCTTCATAGGATGCGGCACTAAAGAAACCCCGTTCCAGTTTCTTGACAGCATGGGGTAGTTTTACCATGACCAGTTCGTCTATTTCCTGTGGGTCTTCCAGCTTTTCAGGATAGGGCAATCCTGCCTTATCCAGCAGCCAGTAGTAGTCCTGTT
>JAIWAT010000077.1:0-7971 GCA_048634225.1 Anaerolineales bacterium
ACGGCCCTGTGGGTATAACTCTTGGACGGGGGCGCAAGCACCTCACCCTTCAGGACAGATATGCCAACTTTTGCTTTCATGGGTCACCAAAGCTGCATTATTAGTTAGTATTAATTTATATTATAGTCAAGAACATAATATTCATTACTTATCATATGACTGCTTTGCGCTCTTTGCGTACTTTGCGGTAATAAATAATTGTAGTGGAGAGACATTGTTATCAAACATATTGCCACCGCAAAGAGCGCAAAGGTCGCAAAGAGTAAGTTTAATTTGTTTGGTTTTTAACTATAATCATATATCTAATTCTTATTATAACCATAAATACCAGACAATAGGACCTTTTTCCAATATTGCTCCCTGTCAATAATTACCTGATCATCAGTTTTCATAGCACGGTATTCCAGAAGTGAAAATTTCAAATTTTTTCTTGCATAGTCAAAGCCTTCTTGATCAATCAATTTTGTCAATTCATCATTCCAACCATGGCCAGTTCCAATATAGCAGGCCCATCTCGACCAAATACCAGATTCTCCATAGGCAGATCCAACATACATCTTGCCATTGCTTTTATCGACTATGAGGTACACACCTTTTACATTTTCAAGTGCTGCTTTCCAATCACTTTTACCTGTTTTAAAAATTGTCTCCAGAATGTGAAAATCATGATTAATACTTTCATAACCACAGAAGTTCTCGCCCGAATATGGTTTGTCAAATATTTGTGAAACAATCAATTTCGCATAGTGGTTCTCAAGATAAAAAGCACTCCCTGGAACTCCAGGACCTGGATACTGAACGAGCAGCCTTCCTATATATTCCTGACCTTTCTCAAGCAGTTCTATAGTATACGAGTCCTTGTTTCTGGCTTTGACTTCGAAGATTCCACCAAATAACCACTTGTTAGGTTGATGGTAGAACCGAATCATTGAAAAGATGAATTTTCGGCTGAAGCGATCATTCTTCCCTCGCCAACTATTCCAGCCTTGCCATTCATCTCTGCTTCTTACGAATACATCTAAAGGGTGCTCTGTGCCGTCCCATACAGCGAAGTGAATTTTGTAGTCATTTAAGTTCTCAATTCTAAATAGGCTGTCAATTGTTATATCCATAATATGTTACCACTGACTGTTCCTTTTATTTGTGATATTTGAGTTAGATTATGTCAATGTTCGTTAATGTTAGTTAGTATTAGCTACTTTTCTCGAACATAGCCCTGACAAAACCCAAAAACGGTGGTGAAGGCCTGTTGGGTCTGCTCTTGAACTCGGGATGGAACTGGCTGGAAAAGAAGAAAGTATGTTCGGGGATCTCGGCAATCTCCATCCTGTTCTTGTTACGGCCTGTGAATTTCATGCCAGCCTTTTCCATCTCATCGATATACTCAGGATTTACTTCATACCTGTGGCGGTGCCGCTCTATTATCGCATCAGAGCCATATATTTTATTGGCAAGGCTTCCCGGTGTCAGTTCAGCAAAATAATCACCAAGCCTCATTGTGGCACCCATGTCTACCACACCCTCCTGTTCCGGCAGCAGGTCTATCACAGGATGTTCAGTGGCAGCCAGTTCCGAACTGTTTGCATCCTCATACCCCAGCACATTCCTGGCAAACTCAATAACCGCAGTCTGCATGCCCAGACACAGTCCCAGGTATGGTTTATCATTCTCCCTGGCATATTTTATTGCAGCGATTTTACCCTCAGTGCCGCGCACTCCGAAACCTCCGGGCACAAGTATTCCGTCATACTTTGCGAGCTGGTTGATAGTCTCCGGTTCATTCTCGAAATCCTCGGCATCCAGCCATGAAGCATTCACCTTGCACCCAACCTCAATACCCGCATGCTTCAGGCTCTCCCTGATGCTAAGGTACGAATCTTCCAGGTCAGTGTACTTACCTACCACGGCAACGTCCACTGAACCGCTGGTCGAGCGCATCTTTTCCACCATCCGGGCCCACTCTTTATTGTCATCCTTAGAGTTCAGTCCCAGTTTGGTCAACAGGTAATCGGCTGCACCTTCATTTTCCAACTGCTGGGGCACCATATAAATATCCTCGGCATCATGGGCACTTATCACTGCCTTTGCCGGCACATCACAGAACAGGGCGATCTTTTCCTTGGTGCCGGGCAGTATAGGCTTAATACATCTGGTAACTATCAGATCGGGATGAAGACCTAACTCCCGCAGTTCTTTAACCGAATGCTGGGTCGGTTTTGTCTTCTGCTCTCCCTGGGCATCCATGGGCACCAGGGTTACATGGATGAAGACCACATCCTCCACAGCCTCTTCATTATGTAACTGCCTTACAGCTTCCAGAAACGGCATACTCTCTATATCGCCCACCGTACCGCCAACTTCAATAAGACATATCTGGGCACCGCTCTGTTTGGCTACATTCCTTAACCGTTCCTTTATCTCGTTGGTAATATGAGGAATTATCTGTACGGTCTTGCCCAGGTAATCGCCCCTGCGCTCCTTATTGATGACTGTCTGGTACACCTTACCTGTGGTGATGTTATGCTCCCGGGTCAGTTCGATATCAAGGAACCTTTCATAATTACCCAGGTCCAGGTCAACTTCCCCGCCGTCCTTTAAGACAAATACTTCGCCGTGCTGGAAAGGACTCATGGTGCCTGCATCAATATTGATGTAAGGGTCGATCTTGATGGCCGTTACATCGTAACCTTTGTTCTTCAGTATCCGTCCCATTGATGCGGCTGTTATTCCCTTTCCAAGTCCGCTCATCACACCCCCGGTTACGATAACATATTTCATGTTCTCTAATACCTCATATTTTTCAATTATTTTTTGCCAGTAAATGCATTACAGCATATACCATAAGTATTATTATTAAAATGGAAACTGCCAGGGCTCCATACATCACATGTATCAAGTTAAAGACAAATGTGACCAGAAGAATAACCACCACAAACAGGATCATAAGCAAAGGCAGGATGAACGTATCCGGAAAACTAAATGATATCTCTCTTTTTCGGTTCTTATCCGGATTTTTACTTGGATCAACATCCCAATCCTCCCTGGATGATGTCCTGTCCTGCCCGTAATTCGGAAGGGCCAGTCTCTCATCAACATCGATAACTGACTTGGGTTTGGACACTACCGGTATTTCACCAATGATCACCCTGAATGATTCTGTGTGGGACCCATATCCGGTTGTAACTTTTATTTCACCTTCCAATGTGGTGAGATCAGCAGGAAGTTTGATCACAACAGGTGCCAATTCCTGGTTGGCTACATAGATATTATCAGACAGGAACCTGACGTTCTTTCTAAGTTCATCGCTTACGGACAGATACACATGTGTAGGACTACCGTAATTAATAATTGGCAGTTCAATGCTGCATTCATTCCCTGGAACAAGCGGTATAGTGATCTCAGGATCATCGAACTCGATCGAGTTTATCCTGTTCCTGTTTATGTGTATCTGCTGCACTGGTAAGTACCTCTGTAGTTATTCCCTTAGATCGGGAGGTAGCATGTTTGGAATGCCATCCTCTATC
The DNA here is from genome assembly GCA_048634225.1 of Anaerolineales bacterium. Taxonomy (GTDB): domain Archaea; phylum Halobacteriota; class Methanosarcinia; order Methanosarcinales; family Methanocomedenaceae; genus Methanocomedens_A. The sequence goes on from JAIWAT010000077.1 coordinate 3,525, forward strand.
GGATAATGTTCATTGCATTTCCCGCAGAAAAGAGATCCTTTGATTATCTCTTTATCGTCCTCTTCATCTACTGTAAGCACTAGATCACCCTTACACATTGGACAGCATAAGATTTCCATTAATTCATGTTTCATATAGTTCAATCCAGAAAACTTTTTTATTGTTCATCATTTACGACATAGTAATTCATCAAATTATCGGTATTTGGTGGAAAGAGTATTCGATGAGAAGTGTATTTGGTGAGAAATATATTTGATGGGAAGAATATTTGATGAGAAGAGTATTCGATGGGAAGGACATGCACACTATAAAATCAAGAAGACCCAGGGACATCCTTAACGAGATCAAATGGAAAGGATTGGATATCAAGCATTGCACCATATACTATATACACAGAGGCGCACCCGGTGACACAAAGGCAATACCGGGATCGTCCCTTCGAACAATTGGCAGGTCTTTTTTCGAGACCACGGACGGTACATCAATCCCATATCACAGGATATTAAGGATCGATCATGACGGGATAAGAGTGTATGATAAAAAATGAATCCGTCAATCTAATGAAGGATCATTTCATGGAGTACATCAGTCTTACTAATGGTCCCTATATGTCTGCCGCCGTCGGTGACCATGATTCTTCCTACCTTCTTTTCATCAAAGACCTTGACAACATCATAGAGTGGTGTATCGCCATCTACTGAAATAATCTCCCTGGTCATGATCTCCCTGACCTTTAGATTCATCTTTCCACTGGCAAGTGTTCTGCCAATATCGGAATATGTAATTATACCCACTATATTGCCTTTATCTTCCACCGGTGCACCGTGAGTATTATTCCTGGTAAATATCCTTGCTGCCTCCTGGATAGTGGAATTGGCAGGAACGTTTATGGTTTTATCAGGTATCAAGTCCTTTATGGGGCTTTTAGGCAGTGAGACCATCTCTGTGATGGAGAACAGCAACGCATTGGATGAATCATCCCGCCCCACCACTTTCCCACGAATAACAAGTTTATTAACTGGAGTGGGGCCCACCTGTACGATATCACCTGTATCGAAATCATGGATATCCCCAAGTATGCGGATAATACCGTTACATGTGTCAGGATGGCGTACAGTGGTAAAACTAATCTCAGCAGCAGTTAAATTCTCCTGATACTGCTGGTTTTTATATATAGGGACCGCTACCTCTTTATCCATTTCAGTAATACTTAACACCTGGTAGGTAGCACCTGTAGCTTTATAACCACCTTTCGGGCCAGGTACACCTTCTACAAGCCCCAATGCCTTTAGCGATTGCATCTGGTTCCTGACCGTGCCAGGGTTACGGTTGATGATATCTGCTATATTTTCCCCTTTAACAGCTGTTTTTTGCTTGCGATAAAGATTAATTAAAGCAGTTAAAATTTCCTTTTGAATAGGTGTAAGTTCCATATTAACATGCCCCTGATAATTATAAATGGCTAATAATTATAAATACTAATTATACATGATATTTATTTTACTTAAATTCATGCATCCGATTTTCATACTAATTTTTTTTCAACGTATAGGAAAGTATATACTTTCCTGTATGCTTAGAAAATGCAAACGAAATGAGCATTTCCCTGACACCAGATATGCCTGTCTGATAAGTGTTTTAATTGTATGTTATTAACCATTAATGTTTCCGCACACACTTATTAAAATTAAATATAAGTAAACAATATGAAAAACTATAAACTTATTATAAGCTGACCATCTGTTTGATATTCCAGGAACATTTCAGCCACTTCATACGACTCCACAATATTGATCCCCTCTATTAAATCATCAGTGCATATCCCCATCATTGAACATGCCAGATCACAACATTTGAACTTGACTCCCATATCTATGCATTCATTGACTTTTTTATCATATGCCTGGGCCCCGTACTTATCCTTCTTACCCAGCAGCACACCCATGGGCCCCCACAATATCACCATCACATCAAGCCCTTTTTTTCTATAATATTTTGCGAACCTGAGGGTCTCCTGTGGGCTGGTACTCTCATATACCATATTCTTCAACAGCAACAGTACACGATTGATCTCTGTCAATTCACTGCCCCCTCATAACAGATGCTCAGCTATGTTTTCCATAATAACATTCTCACAATAAATGCATCTCAATTGTATAGGGTCTTTTTTTACTTCGAACTTTGAGGTAACAGGTTCCTTTGTGTTCGATATGCAATTCGGATTGATGCACTTCACCATACTTTCCACCATTTCCGGCAGTTCCACCTGGTATTTTTCTGCCACTTCAAAATCCCTGATAATATTGATAGTGGCCCCGGGCGAGATCAAAGATATCTTGTCCAGTTCTTTTTCTTCCAGTTCCCTGTTCTCTATCTTAACTATATCCTTCTGTCCAAGTGCCTTACTGGGAACATTCATAGCCATGGTTACGACATCACTATATGCACCTTTTATCCCCAGTATCTTAAGTACGTTCATGGCCTGCCCTGCCAATATTCTATCAATGACAGTACCGTTGCGAATGGGTCGCACCCTCAATTCTTTTTCAGCACTCATACCTCTACCCCCATTACAATGGTAAGCAGGGCCATCCTAATGGGTACGCCGTAGAATGACTGCTCAAAATAACGGGCATGGGAAGAAGTATCCACTGAACTATCAATCTCATACACCCGTGGGAGCGGATGCATTATTATCATACTATCCCTTACGTTCCCAAGATGTTCGGTCGTGATTTGGTAGGCACCTGCCACCTTTTTATATTCAGTGGGATCGGGAAAGCGTTCTTTCTGGATGCGGGTCATGTACAGCACATCAATGCTGTCCAATATCTCCTCAAGGTTCTCTGTCTCACTGACCCGGGCACCCCTGGCCTTCAGGTCAGCCTTGATCTGGTCAGGCATCTTTAACTGTGGCGGTGAGACAAGAGTGATGTTTGCGCCATATAATGACAGGGCATAAGTCAGGGAATGGACAGTCCGGCCATATTTCAGGTCCCCTACGATCGCAATATCCAGGTTGTCAAGATGGCTCTCCTTTTTTATCGTATACAGGTCCAATAGTGTTTGTGTGGGATGATGCCCCGCACCATCACCGCCGTTTATAATGGGAACAGATGAGAATTCAGCAGCCATTAGCGCTGAACCTTCACTGGGATGCCGCTGTACTATGGCATCGGAATAAGTACTGACCACCCTGATCATATCTGCAAGTGTCTCACCTTTTACAATACTGGTAGCCTCTTTGGAGCCAAGGTTCAGGACATTCCCTCCAAGCCTGAGCATGGCGGTCTCAAAGGACATCCTGGTCCTGGTACTTGGTTCATAGAATAATAGTGCAAGTATCTTACCGGCCAGAAGGTCAGACCTGCCGCCCCTTGCTAACGGTTCAAGTTTAGCGGCCCGGTCCAGGATATAATCGATCTCCTCCCTGGTAAAATCCTTCATTGAGATTATATGACGGCGCTCAAACCTCATCGGAAGTACTATGGCGATTTCCTGATTTAAACTTATTGAAATGAAGCATGACCTTTATCAGATCTTCATCAGGCATCTATGCCTATCCCCAGTATATGTCCTGCTCCATTGAACACATCCTCTGCAATGCAGGCACACCCTTTTGCAGCACTCCATATCCCTAGGGACTTTACCTTGCAGCTAATATGCTCCTCGATCTTTTCTTTTGTGTATTGTATCTCACTGACCGAACCTGAGATGAAGACTTCCGGGCTATGCACACCTATTTCTTTCAAGGGTAGGGTCATTGATACGATCTCCATTGATGCGAACAATGCAAGAGTATCAATTGCAAGGACAGCCTTTTTATCACCGTTGTTGAAATCATTTAAAAGCTCATCAATGCCGGAATGTCCGGTCATCCTGGTCACCCCTGCTTGTGTGAAGGCTTCATTGGCAGTATACAGACCCGCATCCACGTCCCTGATAGCTGCAAGGTCCAGTGGTCCATGATGTATTCCGGGTGCGAAGATGCAGGCATCTATGGCACCCAATAGCCGTCCATCTGCTGCTGCCAGCGTTACTGTGTTAGAACTGATATCAGAGACTATGAAATTATCATATCCCATTTTATGGGCATGGTAGGTAATACCCAGCTTTTCGGGACTGGCCCCGTGGGAAAATACATTGAACCTGGCATCGGGTGTGTTGCCCCTGTGCAGCCCTGGGATCACAACGGCAGGTATGCCTGAATCCTTTATCGTATCATAGACATGGGTTCCCCCGCCCACATGAAGCCCTGCACCGTCACGGCTTGTAATACCCCTGTCAGGCACCAGGTCAATGGGTGTGATGCGGTCTATGCCATCACCCATGGAATAAGTAACTGCCATCATCTTGATATCGTTTTTTGACACTTCCAGGCCCTGCAGGATACTGTGCAGCAGTTCATCGCCGGGCATTGCTGCAGCATCCTGTCTGAGGATGCTGA
>JAIWAT010000078.1:0-7848 GCA_048634225.1 Anaerolineales bacterium
AACGGCACGGTGCAGCCAGTAAGGAATACCTGGAACCCAGCCGCGGCGATACAAAATATACAGTGGCAAAGCGCATCATACAATTATTAAAGGAAGGCAAGAAATGCATCACCATCATGAATGCCAAGAAGGAGACCGGGTACATGTTCGCAGATATCAATGCAGCAGTGAACCAGGTGGCAAAGGACCTGGGCTCGGATTCAGTGATAGTCAATATGGCCAACCTGGATGAGAACCTGGGACTGGACAGGGTCAGGGCCCATGCCCGCAACATTGCCCGCGACTTAAAAGGCATGGGCGTGGAAGTACATGAGATCATTGGCGGGCTGGACGAATATCCGGTAACAGGGGAAACCGTCAGCAAGCTGATTGCCGAAAAATACCCTGGATTTGATTTTGCCGTGATAACAGGCGTGCCCCATGCCATACCTATGGATAACCTGGAAGGCATGGAGATCATCTCTGTGACCAACGGGCCCAGGCAGGTACTGCCTCTCAAGGAAATGGGGCATGACCATGTAATGGTGGAGATCGACCTGCACCCCAAGACCCTGGGCGTCAGTAATATCGTGGAATCCGAGTTCGGGGCTACCTTACGTGAACTGGCACGGGAGGAAATGCAGTGAAACAGATTGCCATCTACGGTAAGGGCGGTATTGGAAAGAGCAGCACCGCATCCAATATAGCTGCGGCATGTGCAGATGAGGGATATAGTGTTACCATCATAGGCTGCGACCCGAAGAGCGACTCGTCCATCACACTGCTCGGGGGACATCGCATCCCCACAGTCATGGAACTGATGCAGCAGCGTGTTGAGATCACTGAGAAGGATGTAGTATTTGAGGGGTACAAAGGTATCAGGTGTGTGGAAGTGGGCGGTCCCGAGCCAGGTATCGGCTGTGCCGGTCGTGGTATAATCGTGGCCATCAAGATGCTGCAGAAGATTTCCACTGTCATGCAGGACTGTGACCTGATCATCTATGACGTGCCCGGGGATATTGTGTGCGGCGGGTTTGCAGCACCTATCCGCAAGGGGCTGGTCAATGATACATATGTGCTTACTTCTGGCGAATACATGCCACTGTATGCAGCCAATAATATCTGCAAGGGCTTTGCCAGGCTGGGCAACCACTTGAACGGTGTGATCTGCAACAGCCGCAATGCCGAGAACGAGGAGGCTATTGTGAGTGCCTTTGCCAGGGAACTGGGCAGTGAACTACTGGCCTTCATCCCGAAGGACCCTATCGTCCAGACCTGTGAGCGGGCAGGGTTCTCTGTTATCGAAAAAGAGCCAGGGAGTGAGATTGCAAAAGTGTATCGCAAACTTGCCCGCACCATCATTGAGCGCGACTCGGCCTGTGACCCCAAACCGCTGACAGATGCCAGGCTGCGGGAGTTGACGGGTTAATGTTCATTTTTGTGCGCTTTCGTATTGTAATGTCCACGGCGTATGGCAAAACTGTGTAGAGTTGTAGTCCGGTTAAGATGATTCAATGACAACATAGAATAACCTGTCCCGGGAATTAAACGCCAGCCTTCCGGTGAAGGTATTGAGGATATGATTTATGTCCACAGATTTAAAGCTTGCAAGAATTGATGTTATGATATTTTTACCTGAAGCGTTAATTATATCATCTAATACTCGATAATATTATTTTTATTCTGTACCTATGTTCTGATAAAGAAAAAGAGGAATCTATTTGTTATTACCAATAAAATGCCCTCGCATTCAAACAGGTTGCCATGCAATAATGTCAGGCAGGGATGGGCATATTGACAAGTGTTATGCTAAATGTGAAAATCCGGAAGAATACATCTATTGCGAACATTACAGCAATGGTGCATTGATCCAGGAAAGTAATATTCACATAATGCAAATTGTGCAATCCACACGCAAACGATAATCAGGAATTCTATTTTAAAAAAAAGAAGTACATCCGGTTTAGTTTTACATCCGGTTCTGTTTTTATTTTATTGAAGGATACCCTTTATCATACGAAATCCTTCTTCTGTTTTGAATATAGGAAGTTCCCAATCCTTGACTATCCGGGTCCTCATGGCTTTTGTTTTTTCTCCAGTCAACGGATTTTGACCATCCTTTTCAAACTTCTGTTTATATACCAATATCCCCCTGCGCTGCCATACAGGAGTTTCTGATAAATTAATACCATAACCCCAGGCAAGTTCATGTAAGTCACCGGATTTCAGGCCTTTCAATCTTTCTGCGGCTTGTTTAGCTGAAAAACCATCATCCTTCAAAAGGTAAAAAGCATATGAACTCACCAGGTTGCGCCAGCATTCCTCCTGACGCCAGATCAGGTATTCAATTATATCTTTTGAATCAATTGCGGAAACCCTTGAGTCAAAAGACATAGGTTCAGGACTGCCCAGATTCAAAGCAAGTGCTGAAGAAATAAAGCTGGGAATAACAGAATCGATCTTCTCAAGCCTGCCATTGAACGGTATGTCCTTTATAAATAGCAGGCTGACCTCATCTGAAAATAAATAAGCTAGAACGGGATTGATCCCACTTTTAATAAAAAAAAGTTCAATGGATTCAACCATTCCATTGGCGAAACGAATATCAAAAGGCTTACTAAATTGTAATTTTCGAAGAACCTTTCCAAACCTTCTCCCATCGACTCTTACAATAGCCGTGTCCGGAACCTTTAACTGTGAGAATATCTCACAGTCCTTCATCTGGGTATTAAAAAGCATTAATCTGAATCTTTTTCCTCATCCCATTGATATGATTCTTTTTCTTCTCCCTACTAATCAGATTCTTTTTCCTCTTCCTCTTCGGACTTCTTTAACCGGAGAACCATCTGTTTTATAAGAATAACATCAGCTACTGCAATTACCCAGCGGTAAGGCAGGACTATGCCTTTATTGCCTTCAACATTGAACAACTTATCATTTATTTTTCTCACTGCCAATCCCGTTATCTTGGATTCGTTTGGATCAAGGATGACATCATTGACTTTACCAATATAAACGCCTTTATCAGTGTAAACATTTAATCCGAACAATGTAGATATTTCCGTGCGCATGATTATCCCTCTTTTGCTATGTGTTAAACTTAAGGAGATATATACTTTTTTAATATATGTGATGTATAAACCACTTCTTAACCAGATAAATCCAACAAGCAATATGGATTCACCCAAACGATGGAAGGTATATGTATCTGGAGTATAATTAATACCTTCCTTATACCATAGTAAAAATCCTGATATTACTGGTGAAGTAATGAATCAAGACGAAAATGATTGCACCATCAACTACTCTATCAATATATCTTCTGATACAGTTGACAGACCTGTTTCTGACAATCCGGCAGAAAATATTATCATAGTAGGCACAGCCCATGTATCTGAAAAAAGCGTGACAGAGGTAGAGGAAACCATCGATCGTGAGCGTCCCGATGCAGTGGCTGTTGAACTATGTCCTGCCCGGTACCAGGCGCTGACTGAGAAGGTAGAAACAAAAAAAATATCAGCTAAGGATATTCTCAGCGGCGGCAAACCATATTATTTCCTGGTTCACTGGCTTATGGCATATGTCCAGAAGAAGATCGGTGATGATCTGGGTGTCGACCCGGGGGCCGAAATGTTGCAGGCCATCAGGAAAGCCGAATCCACAGGCGCACGTATCGTACTTGTGGACAGGGATATCCAGATAACACTTCAGCGGTTCTGGCACAGCATGAGCATCTGGGAAAAACTCAAGATGACCGGGGCTATGCTTACTGCAGCCCTGGGGTTCAAAGGTGAAGAACTCGATATTGAATCTGTTACCGAAGAGGATGTTGTAACCCAGCTGATCGAGGAATTACGGAAGTTTGCACCCTCGGCTGCCAGGGTATTTATAGATGAAAGAGATGCATATATTTCAGCAAACCTACTGAACGCCGCAAAGTCCAGCCGTGTGGTGGCTGTAGTGGGTGCAGGGCACAGGGAAGGTATACAAAGATATCTTGAACATCCTGACACCTTGCCACCAATGGAAGAACTGGTAAAAGTACCTAAAAAGAGATTCAGCATCACAAAGATATTAGGGCTGACCTTTGTTGCCCTTGCCTTTGCCACGTTCCTTTTAGTTATTCTTGGCATAATAAAAGGTGACATATCTCCTTACATGCTATTGGTAGCTATGGGTTACTGGTTTATCATCAACGGTGTCCTGAGCGCAGCCGGTGCTGCCCTGGCCAGGGGTCACCCCAAGTCCATTGCTACAGCTTTTCTGGTGGCATGGCTCACATCCCTTAACCCTATGATGGCTGCAGGTTGGTTTGCCGGACTGATGGAGGCAAAACAGCGTACACCCACTACAGATGATTTCAGGTCGATAATGGATGCTGAAACCGTTAAGGATATGCTTAATAACAGGTTGTTCCGCGTGCTTCTTGTGGCTGCACTTACAAACCTGGGAAGCGTGCTGGGTACGATCATAGGGGTTATTGTGATAGTGAACGTGACAGGGATAGAGCCCACTGATGCCCTGCAAAATATTTTCAACAGTATCAGTGATACCCTGCAAAATATTTTTTAAAATATCAGTGTCCTGCTCACATTCCTACAATAGCAAAGGGAAGAGAGAATGACGGAACATATACCTCATAAAACAGGAATTTGGCATCCTGGCCTATCTTCTTGGTAGGCATAATGGCCCAATCGTCATTAATGTACTGCTGTAATTGCATTGTGCTGATATTGTTCTTGATGATCCAATCCCGCCTGACCTTAAATCTGACCACGGCTTTCTCAATATTTTCGTCGTCGAGGTTGATATGGATATTATTGTATTCATATACCAGCCCTTCTTTGACGGATTTTGCCTCCCGGGATGGAGCATTCAAAGATTCAATGGTGAGCTTTACATTTTTTTGTGTGACCTTTGATTTAAAGTCTATGACGGTTATACTATGCTCTGCTTCAAAGGCCTTGAGCACCCTTTTTCCTTGCATCACTAAAATAGGGACTGTGTCTGAAAATATTATATTTGAATCGTCATAAATCTCAGGTTTGGCTTTCTTAATTATTTCCTTTAGTAAATCAGGCATCTCAGAAGTTCCAGGTTCTGGTTCAGGCGGCACTTCTACCTTGACCTCAGGCTTTAGCTCAGGTTCTTCAATTTCTTTAGCTGGTTTTTTTGTTCCTATAGCTTCAACAGCCTTTGATGTGGGAGCTTCTTCTTTTTTAAATGTTACTCCCGGTTTGTATATGGGTTTTACAAGAGGTTCTCCGGATCGAATCATATCTTCCAATGAAGAAGGTTTATGGGATTCAGCTAATGTTGATGCTGGAACGGGTTGTTTTGTCGAACCTGCCTTGCGGATCATTTCAGGTCTTGCGATGGGTCTCTCCATCAAATCTTTCAAAAATTCACGTACATCGTCCTCTTTTCTAACAATTGGCGGTTCTTTTTTCATTACTCTTGCAGCAACAACTGCCGGTCTTTCAACGGGTGCCGGTGTTTCAACAGGTGTTGGCATTTTAGCGGGCACTGGTATTTTAGCAGGTGCTGGTATTTTAGCGGGTGTTGGTCTCACTGGCTCTGCTGGCACTTCAGGACTTGCAGGTTCTTCTTTCTGGTACTTCTGGGATAAACCTGACAGTTCAGAGGCAATGATATCAGATACTCTTGATCTGGGTTTTACTATTTCAGGTGGTTTCTTTTCTTTCGTGTATGACGGTCCCAATATTTTCTGTATCAATGGTTTAACTGATTCGGGTGATTTACTTTCATATTTTTCAATGTTTGATCTTGTAAATATTACTCCAGCATCGATAATTGAATACTTCTCTTCACCATAATTGCGGCGTCCGTAACTGATAGCATGATCCATCAATAAAATTAAGGAAACAAGTACCAGGATTATGATAAGAAAGCCGGTGTCCTGGTGTGTCTCAAGCCATGCGGTTCCCAGGTGGGTGGTATCAAGAATGAATAAGGTCAACCTTAATAGAACATAACCAAAGACGACAGTTCCAGTTAAGTGCAGCGCTTTCCTGAATGACGGATTTGCCATGATCTCGTTTAACCTGACATTTGCCTCAGCCATCTAATCCCGCCTCCTGCTAATAAAGTATAATGTTATTAAAGCAATTAATGCGGCCAATACCTGGAATCCGGGCACATTTGCCTTCCATGTTCCTGTCCATGTAACGGGTGTGGTGTTTGAAGTTGTTTCAAGAGTGAGATTCTCTGTAATATTTTGAGTAGGTGTAATCACCGGGGTCGGTATAGGAGTGGGGACAGGGGTGGGAATATATACTAATTCTTTTCCTGATATCGCCATGGGTCCAAGGGTTCCTCTAATGGGGAGGCTGGCTTTGAACAGATAGCTGGTGGAGTCTTCGCCTATTTTCTGGGTTGACATCTTTTCCCATGTCTTAGTATCGCCGTTGTGGCTATAAAAACTGATTGTGTTCAGGATGATATCATTATCATTGACCCATGATCTGTCTACCATGAATGTGATTGTTGGATCCTTTACTTTATTTTCCGAAAAATAGCCCAGGTTGCCAACCCAGACATTCAGGTTCTTGAATACTATATCCGGGGCGTCTTTATCGACTGTTGTAGAGGTATGGTTTAGTATCTCTACTTTAGCAGCTACTTTTCCAGCACTGGTCAGGCCTATGAACTCGATATGCTGCACGTAGTTGCATTCCAGTATAAAGTTGTATTTGACACCTAGGTCCTTGCCGACATACTGACGGTCGGTCTCAGTGCATACTATGTTCTCGTAGGCTTCTCCGGAGGCACCGCCGCCTCCGCCGCCACCGCCGCCACCGTTGGAAGGAGGTGCAACGTATAATGTATATGTTATTGTAGTACTGTTAATGTTACCGGCTGCGTCATATGCGATTATATCAACTTTTTTGGTAGAATCGGCGGTTATTGTGCCATTCCAGTGAGTAGCATTTCGTCTGGTTAGGTTAATATTACCATTAGCAGTTACGCGTGTAACTCCTATATTGTCGGTTACATTGATAGTGACTGTGAGTGTCTCACCGGATTTTACGTTACTTGTTTTACTGAGAGATTTATCATTTATAACGGGAGGTATACTATCGTTGATATTGGTTGTGTTAAAGGTTTTTATTTCAGATTGATTGCTTTTATCGAAAGCACTTGTACTGTTCACAACATAGAAATATTGAGTTTCATTTTCAAGACCAGTAAGAACAATGTAGTGATTAGTTACTAATGTTGAAGCATTTGTCTCATTAGTTAAGTTTAATATATTATTTATTATACCGTATTTTACAAGAGAATCGCTGGGAATGTCAGTATCCCAATAAATCGTAACAGAATTATTGGACGCAGTGCCATTGTTTACATTTGAAATTACTGGTGGCGGGTATGCTACATCATTAACTGTAATATTCATGGTAAAGTTATCAGTTGAATCATATCCGTCAGAAACACCAAAATCAACATAATATGTACCTGCTGAAGTGTAATTGGTGGTCCAGTTACCTTGACCAGTTGCAGTATCAAAATCGTCGAAAAGATCGGTTCGATTGCAACTGAACGTACCAGTGTCAGTAGTATCGTTATCTTCGGAATCGAAATCAACGTAAACTTTTTCACTTTCATTGACAGTACGATCAGAAGTGTTAGTGATGTTGATAGGATTGTTGGGGACTGTAACATTGTCGGTTAATGAATCGATCGATAAATTTCCTACACCGGAAGTATTGAAGGCATACACGATTATTTCAGCATAGCCATGTGGCCCTACAGTGCTGTTGTTGAATGCAGTTAAAGATCCATTTGTCCAGCTACCATTAATACTGACATTATAACTGTCAGCAATGTTACCGGTTGAATTTGCTT
>JAIWAT010000079.1:0-7767 GCA_048634225.1 Anaerolineales bacterium
TAACAGCAGGTCTTCAATCAAAAAAGCAGAATGTCCAAGATATCTTACATTCATACTTTAGAGTAATTGGAGATATTACTTATATTTTATGCCCTCATTAAGTAAATGCTCGCTGTTGCTCGCATTTTCATATGGACGATTTTGTTATTTTATCGAATCCACCTTCAGTTACAAGGACATGAAGATGTGGATTAAAAACCATGCTTTTTCCAAATTAGCAAACCACTTCACTTTGCAGACGAACAGGTTATATTTTATCAGGTATTACCCTCCACACAATGCGCATATCCTACCTTGCCCTGTCAGATACACGATGCACAGTGCAGATACCGGGCTGCAACTTCAATTGCCGGGGCTGTTTTAGTAACGAACGGCACACCAGCGGCATTGAAGTATCTGCGGCACGTATAGCCGGACACATTCCGCCAGGTAATGAAGTAATGCTGGCAGGAGGCGAACCCACCCTTTACAGGCAGGGGCTGCTGTCACTTATACATGAACTGGACCAGCAGAAGGTCATCCTGTCTACAAACGGATACCTGCTGGACAGGTCACTGCTGGAGAACCTTGGCGGTATCACCGTACACATTGACCTGAAAGCCCTTGACCCAAAACTGCACAGGTGGTACACAGGAAAAGATAACATTACTGTGCTTGCGGCAATACGGATGCTCCATGATCTTGATTTCGATTTTGAAGTGAGCACGATCTACATTCCAGGATTTGTAGAGACCATGGAGATAGAGAATATCGCCCGGTTCCTGTCAGGGATCGGGGACATCAGGTACAAGATCATCAGGTATGTACCAGCTAATGATTTTTCAAGCAGACCCGGAGTGCAGGAGATACAGGATGCAGTAAATACGGCACGCAGGTATCTCGGGAATGTTTCCAGTTCCATTGAGAACAGGAGCCATCCGGTTGATCGTAAAATTGTAAATATCTTCTAAAAAGCAGGGATTTCCCTGGCAATCCCGATTACTTTCACCCCGCTCTTGGCTCAAGTATATTTACTCACGCTACAATCATTAATCGTACAATAAACAAGCGGGAAGGAATTGGATAAAACACCCCCTCGTATCCGTCATACAATCCTTCCCCCATCCCCCAATTTTTTTTATTTCTACTCCTACCCTAATTCCTGGGACTTTTTAATTTATTCTGATCGAGTATGATAAATGGATCATGGCAAAGAAGATCAACCGCAGAGGACGCAGAGTTTCGCAGAGGGTTGTTATTTCACTCTGCGTCCCTTTGCGCTCTCTGCGGTTTTTTCGAATCGTCCCAGAAAATAATAAAAAGTCTCTATTTTTACCTATATTTCTTAGAATTATCCCTTCAATAAACCCCTGTACGATTTATCGATCAGGTCATCAACCTGGATACCATATTCCCTTGCCATCAGTATCCCCAGCACCTCAATACTGAACAGCCCCCCTTTTTCGTTTCGGCTCTTATTGATCTCGGCAATGATCTTCTGCTTTTCAAGACCAGTATTGATCATGATACGCTCGATGATCTGCTCGAACACCTCCTTCTCCCGGAACCTGGATACATCAGGCTTAAAACCCATAGGTACCTGTACGTCATTGATACCGAATTGTGCCTTGAGCATATCTCCTTCCCTGGAAATAATGCCATTCTCAATGGCTGAGTTGATAAGATCCCTGGCAGTATCTGGTTTGAACCAGCCCAGGTCCATTGAAAGGGCCATGACAAACTCGGTCTCCTTAATGGTATCTGTCCCTTTGCGTTTAAAAGGCATGGCAGCGGTAAACAACAATTCATTCATTGCAATCCCTACTCTACACCTTTATCTGAAATAGTAAGCTCCACAGACTGCCCTTCAGCCCTTGACCTGTGCTTGATCAGGGTAGCCCTGCGCTTATCCCGGCCTGCCCGTTCCATTTTGATAATAGTCTTTGACAGATGTTCGCTGAGATTACCGCCCAAAGGCTGCAATTCTCCGCTTTCAACGTCTGTATATACCTGGTTTGTGATCAACACAACCATGTTGAACTTCCTTGCCAGCCTGTGAAGACCTGCCAGCATCTCGACCAGCTGCCGCCTGGTATGCACATTCCCGTCGTCATCCGGAACCAGGCCCATCCGGTAGAAAAGGGTGGCCGAGTCCACGATGATCAGCCCGATACCGGTACCTGCCAGTTTTTCGACATCCGTAATTGCAGAGTACTGCTGCTGGAAGTCAGCAGGTTCGTAGATGATAAGGTCCTTTGCCAGTTCCCTTGCTTCACTCCCTGCTATCTGGCTGAAACGTTCAGCAGAAAAGCCCTCCGTGTCGATTATCACTACCCGCTCCCCGGTCCTTATACATTCCACAGCAAGCTGCATACATATATTGGTCTTACCGGTCCCGGAAGCACCATATATCTGTGTGATAATACCATGTTCAAACCCACCTCCCAGCAGGTCGTCAAGGTTCACGCTTCCCGAGCGCATGCGTTTATCAATGGCCATGTTCTTTTCATTATCAGTATCTGCCATCAGGATAAGTACTCCCGTTCGTATTGTTCATATTATATTTACAGGTCATTTATTGTCAATACAGATATGTTATCTTTTTCCCATTTATTGAGCGGTTGACCATCACCATTGGGTATGCTTGTCAGTATCCAGCCTTTACTGACATCCAGAGCTTCCATGAATAATTTCATAGGCAATATATCATCATCCGAGGGGGCATCCATATATTGTATCAACACACCGTCATCTTCCTGCACTGCCAGTGCATCAAAATTATACGGCAGCCCTGCCGCCTCCACGAACTGCACATCGCGGTATATATCATGTTCTTTTAACCTGTTAAGTGCCAGTTCAACCAGTTCCCTGGGCGATTCGCCAAGTATTATCCGGTCAGATGGTGTTGGTTTTCCAGCTTCAACGGTTTTAGCCATGACCTTTAGCGGAAGGTCGAATATCTCCTGGAAGAACGTCCCGGGCTCGATCCTGACATAGGTCTCATCTGCTATCAGGTAGACTGAAAGTATATCATCCAGGGTATCAGGGGTAATGCTGCCGTCATTCAGGATGTTGTCCTTTATCCTGTCTGTGAATTCATCCTTAAAATCCTTGATCTCGATTATGGGTATCCTGGCTGCAAGCCGTCTGTGCGGACCTCTGTCATAGACCTTGAACCCGAAATCCCTGTCGATCTCATCCTTCATACTGGTGATTATCACAGGCGTTCCGGTCCTGTCCCCAACCAGGTCTTCCACCAGGCTGCTGTCAACCTTTACTGACTTCTTACTGCCGATAAGCAGCAGTGAATCAATGTAGCGTATATCCTCTATATCGAGGCTGGAAAGCACATCCTTTACATCCTGTATTACATCTGGTTCCTGTGTGTGGGTCCTGAATACCAGTATCCACTCATTACCAGCCCTCACAGTCCTGGACTGCCCAATTTCACTTACCGCATCATACAAGCTATTGTGGGTATTGCCGTTCAAACCAAACACCATTCACAGAATGAAACTTAATGTTATTGTATTCTTATAGTGATATTCAATTGTATTGAAATAGTTTGTCAAATAATAGTAAATACTTTTTAATTTATTCTGATCAAGCATGATAAATGGATCATGGCAAAGAAGATTAACCACAGAGAACACAGAGAGCACAGAGCGTTATTGTTTTCTCTGTGCTCTCTATGATTATCAACCGTTCCAGGAAATAATAAAAAATCTCATTTATTACTTAATTTAATCTTTTCTGCCAGATCCTTGCCCAGCCGGTTACATTCCTTGAGATCCTTTTCATTTGGCTTATACTGAACTCTTAGTACAGGGTCCAGTACATTCATGCCACCAATTCGCATCTTCTCAGCGATCATTGTGGGGGCTTCACCGCTCCATCCATACGAGCCAAAGGCAGCTCCATCTTTTCCTTTTGCTCCAGCTCCTACCAGCTTATCTACGAATTTCTCTATAGGGGGAAGCATGGTATAATGAAATGTAGATGAGCCAATAGCTATGGCATCAGCAGCCGCAGCCTCTTCGGGTTTCCAGTCATAAAAACTCTTTACCTCTACATCCACATTCCTTGACCTGGCACCATCTCCTATGGCATCAGCCATTAACTTAGTATTGCCTGTTGTACTTAGATATACTACTGCAAGTTTTGACATATTGCTCACCTCTTATTCAGAATTTATTTATTGATCTTATCTGCGATTTGATTTCCCAATTTTTTACATTCTTCAATACCTTCACTGGAAGGCTGGCGTTTAATTCTCAGGTTGGGCTTAATAACATCCATCTCATAGTTTTCCAGCATTTTACTTATGACATTAGCTGCTTCTCCGCTCCAGCCGTATGATCCGAAAGCAGCCCCGGTCTTCCCTTGAAGGGGTTGGTCTGCCATTGCCTTCACATAATTGATAACACTGGGCATGGCTGCTCCCCTATATGTGGCAGAACCTATAGCTATAGCATCTGCATTTTCAATATCAGCCGGAGTAGCCGTTTCCACTTTTTTTATGGTTACTTCCACCCCTGCACCCCTTGCTCCTTCTTCAATAGCCTTTGCCATTCTACCGGTATTACCGGTGCCGGTGCCGTATATTATTGTCAGTTCAGGCATGTACTATACCTCAGTCGATCTTCTTGAACATTTCTTTCGGTGCATTACAGATAGGACACTTATCGGGCGGGTTATTTTTTACTGTATTGCCGCATATCTGGCAAACGTAATATTCAACTTCCTTGTTCTTTCCGAGATTATCCAAAGCTTCATTATATAGACCGGAATGGATCTCTTCAACCTTATTAGCTACATCAAAACTTACGATTATTCCATCTGATGCCTTTTCTTCTTTTGCCTCTTTAATAAAGTCCGGATACATCTTCTGGAACTCTTCATCCTCTCCTTCGATCGCAGTTTTCAGGTTATCGGCAGTACTGCCTATTGCATCCATTACCCGCAGGTGGTTCATTGCATGGACGGTCTCGGCATCTGCAACTGCCCTGAATAGTTTTGCCACTTGGGAATATCCTTCCTGTTGTGCTTTTTCTGCAAAAGCAAGGTATTTTCTATTAGCCTGTGATTCTCCGGCAAAAGCTTCTTTCAGATTATTCTGTGTTGTCATGTGATCAACCTAACCAGACTATAACTCTACACAGTTCTGCCATACGCCGTGGACATTGCAATAAGAAAGTGCACAGAAAGCCTTAAATTCCGTAACTGGTACCTGGAATCTGACATTCGGATTTGTGAATGCAGGTGCAAATTCTGCTCTGCCAAGATCAACTACCTGTCCGTCTTGCTTCACTCCGTATAGTTCTATCCATGCGATGTGATGCTCTATGGTATTTGGATGCGGTACTTCTTTACCTACGAATACCCGTACAACATCTACCTCGCTTTTTCCGCGTCCTTTACCTATCTCAATAACAGGGAGGTGTTTCTCCTTACCTTCAGCTTCGATATCTTTTAGTATTTCTTCAAATTTCATTATTCCCACCTTATTTAAATTATTAATCAATATAGACTATTCCATAGAATATAAGTTTTATTCTCTCCTATGTACAGCATCAGTAGGCATTGATAAAACGAATATCGTCTTGCCCCCTGCGCCAACCATATATTATTATTAATTCCCCTGCCGATATATTTCTATTTTAGTTTAAGGTTATGTTTCCCCATTTGAAGGAATGGTGCGGTGACTATCAATGGGCTCCAAGCTGCTACCACAACTCTGTGGGCGCTGGCTGGGACGTGGTTGAGAAGTATATCCCGGCACATAATACATACGAGCATAACAGGAGGTAAATACGGAAAAATCGATATATACAGGCCCTGTACATTTGTACGGGGTATACCGTGACTTCATATACATATAAAGCATAACATATTTTATAGACTAGAATCATTGTAAAATATTTATAAAATATTGTTCACAAAAAAAGGCTGTAATAAATGAATAATGATGAACTTATAGATTTCGCTATACATGCACAAAGTATGCATAACCTTACAAAGGTAGAATTAGTAAACACTTATTGGACTCATGCTAATGAAATATCCAAGACAAAACGATTAGCATTTATCATCCGTGGCAATGGATTATGGGAATCCAAATCATCAGAGGGGATTTTTGATAAAAATAATAATTATTGGTTAAAATCTAATATATACAATTCTATCGGGCAAATAGATTTTTATCAAATTAGGAGTAATAATTTTGAAATATGGGGTACAATAAATGTAGACATTGATCCCAAGAATTCAACGAATTCAAAATTGATTATTAAACAAGCTTTGGAAAAAGTAACTTCTCTCGCCAACACGATGTCTTTATTTTTTTGTGTATCCCTGCGTTGGTATCCAGCACGATATCAATTTATTAATGTATCTAATCATGGTGAAGCTGATAAAGAAGTGACGAAAGAGTGGAGATGCATCTCATTACCGCGATCTTTTGAAGAACAGTCCTCAATCGTTATCAGTGATGAATCTATTAGGAATAACCTCTTTCCAATTATAAATATAATTGAGAGTTTACCTCCAGATATTCGAACTGTGATTAGAACTGCAATAGATTGGCACGCGTCGGGAAATTATCATTTATCAGGTTTAAATCGCTTTCTAAATTATTGGGAGTCTATTGAATTACTCGCACATTTTTTTTATGGAAAACTTTCGTCTCACATTGTTGGACGAAAAACAGAAGGACAAAAAAAAGATGCGATTATTAAAATATTAGAGAACAAAAAAATCGAAAAAAATAATTGTATGAATATAATAAAGATTTGCAATGAGATACGTAATCCCACTATTAGAGAAAAGATACGTTCTTTTCTTTACGTTATCACAGCCCCAGATGGGACGGAAAACGCACTTTTCGAACCAGATGAAACATCAGGAAAGAGCCTATATGATATTCGAAATGATATAGCTCATGGCAAACTATCTGAACACCATTTTAATTCAATTGAATCAATTACTCAGAAGCTGTCTGAAATACGAATAATATCGCTAGAGATCATCAAACTTTCTATTATAAATAAGGAAAAACTAATAAAATAGTTCAATTTGAAGAATAAATTTAAAGTTTAGATATCTCTATTCAATCTCAAATAAAAATTTTTTAATCAAACTATCATTCCTATCCTCATTAAGATGCTCCGGATTTTGCGAAGCAATCCGGGGTCGTTGACGAGAACTCCATACTCAACTAAACCACCGCACTCAAAAACCTTAAACCCAATAACCCCCAACATGGCATTATGCATAAAATTGCCAAAATTGACAAATTTGGGAGAATCTCAATCCCTGCAAAAATAAGGAAAAACCTGGGCCTGAACGAATCCACAGCAGTATATATAATAGACAGGGACGACGAACTTATCATACGCCCAATCCACACCAAAACTCCTGATGCCGCAGGAAAAATCTCTGAGATGGAACTCCCGGTAGAAGACTGGGAGACCATGGAACAGGAGATAAAATCTGGTGCTGTCAATGAATGAATATTTTTAATTCCCCTGCCGATATATTTCTATTTTGCTTAAAGGTTGAGTTTCCTGACCCTTTTTGAAATAACTTTGTATATCTTCTCATAAGACGGCGGCGGACCAGTTCGAACTTGCTTATCATCAATATACAGAGCATCCGAGATGCCCCATTCCATTAGCACATCCCTGTCTGACGTATCTATCTCCCTGAATACGACCTCATCCCCGAACTCTCCTGCTGCCCGCTTTGCCCTCTCATAAACCATGTTCTGGGCCTGGCACCAGCCGTTTA
>JAIWAT010000080.1:0-7648 GCA_048634225.1 Anaerolineales bacterium
TTACCCCCCCTCCCTTCAAAGGAACCTAATCCCCTCAGGCAGCTCCCCAACAATCTCCCTGAAAGCCTCAGGCCACCCATCAGGATCCAGCCCCTTCTGAGCATAAAAAGCACTCGCCCACCGCTCAAGCCCGATCCCGCTGCACCCGGACCACAACTCCTTATTGCTCTGGCTCTTCACATTAAACCCCTTCGGATACTTATCCCCGTTCACGCTCATGTTCTGGAACTCCAGCCACTCACCATCCTCACCCCGGTACGGCATCACAGCCTCATAATCAATCGTACCCACCCGGGTCTCAGCCGCCAGCCCGGCCAGCCCCTCCTGCGCCATAAACCAGGGCGTGACCCATGCCGTCCTCCACTCCAGGTCCAGTATATCATTGAAAATATGCATGTACCTCTTTTGCATATCCTCTGAATGCGCCACCACCTGCTCAGGCGTACCCATGAACACCAGTTCAATGCGGTGGAACTCATCCACCCGCTCCATGCCGTGGAGACCGCCGCTCTCATAACGGTGCGATGTCCCGCTGCGGTCGAACACATACAGGGGCAGCCCGTCATCAGGCATAGTCTCGCCCTGCAGGAAGGGCCAGAACGGCGGACACTGGGCATAACACAGCCCGCCAATGGGTTTGTCTATCTTCTCTGCTATCATGTCAAGCGGCACCTCAAGGGTGACCTTGTAGTGGTCTGCCACCTCTTCCCAGAACTCAGGGTCACGGGTCTTGGGCGGGCATACATAATATATCTCAGGATACACACCCTTGGCATGACCCGAGCGCTGCCACACATCCCAGGTAACCAGTTTGGGGAATATCATCTCCCTGTAACCCAGGGGCTTGACAATCTCCTCCATAACAATACGCTCAAAAGCCCGAAACACAGCCACACTCTGCGGGCCGTGTATCCACTGCCCCCGGCTGGCACCCCGCTTGATCCAGCCCCGCTTCATCAGTTCCCCTGTCGGGTCCCTGTCAAATATATGGTCCTTCTTACCGCTCTCCCACAGCAGGTTCCAGTGCTCGCCCTTACCGCCATAGGACTGTGCCTTTACCTTATCCTCAACAAGCGATATAATGCGGTCAGGCACCCGGTTCTCTATCTCAGACTGCTCCACATCCAGCGACAGGGTGATGGCACCGTCAGCATATTCCATACTGTTCACATAAGGCAGTTTGAATTCTTTCAGGGGCTGCTCAGAAGGTATCCTGACCACATATTCGGATATCTCCAGTCCCCGCACACCAATCCTGTGCCCTTTACCCAGCAGTTCTGCCAGAGGCTTACGAAGCCGCAATATGGCATCATGGGCCCGTACATACCTACCTGAAGTGATCTCCAGTCTGACCCCGTCCCCATCTACGTCCATTGACGAGATTCCGGCACCCATACCCTCCGGTGCACCCTTTGAAAGAATAGTGCCCTCTGCATCCTTTAACATGTCCAGTATTGCTTCCCTGGCCGGTGCCGGGTCTGCGCTGGTCTTGAACTTTCCCTTAATCCTGAACTGGAGTTCCATTAATCATCATCCTCGCTATCTTCTTTGTTATCTTTCCCAACTGTTTTTAGCATATCGGCGGCTATCCTTGCATTCATGAGGTAATCATCCACAGTTGCAATTAAACTTCCTATCTTTCCTGACTCGAAAAACGTGGTCACCGCCCCCTCACCGTATTCAGTTGTAATGCTTTTCAGGTTGTCAGGTTCCAGCGAGCGTGTGATCATAACAGCCATATCAGGTGCATTTTCGGCCTTTATAGAGATATTCCCCTTTATCCTCATGCCAGCTGCCCTCCCACTATCCTGTCCACTGCTGCCAGGAAACCCTCTTCGGAACCGACCGGTATGCCTGCTCCCGAGGCGATATTATGTCCGCCGCCCTGTCCGCCTGCCGCCTGGGCAGCTTCCCGCATGGCAACGGCAAGGTCAAGCCCCCTGTCAACCAGTTTCCGGGTGCCCCTTGCAGACACTTTAACCAGGTCATCTACTTTGTTCAGTGTGATAAAGGGTTTATCAGGGCAAACATACCTGATCAACGTGCCTGCAATAATACCGGTACCCGAATTATCCTCAAGGGCCACGTACCTGATATTTCCCATCTCCCTGATCATGGCTTCGGCTTCCCTGATATTTTCCACAATGGTCTTCTGGTACTTTACTGCCAGAGCTGCAGCTTCATCCACCACTCCCGCATCCCGCAGGCATAACGATAGTCCCAGGTCTGCTCGGTCCACCTTACCGCAGCAGTTAAGTATCCATTCCAGGGTGTAAATATTAGGCACTACTTCCTTTTCCAGTACCAGCACATCGCCTACCATTGACCTGACAACTGAAGGGTCTGCCCTGCCTGCGATCTTCAATGCCATGGCTGAGGCTAACCTGCCCAGGTCTTCTGTCCCCATATCCTGGATGGGGCCGCTCACACCAAGTTCACTGAGAAAAGCCTCGGTGGCCGCCTTATCACCTGCCGTGTCCAAATAGGGTTCTGTCAGTGTCAGCAATACATCTTCCACAGGCCCGTCCGGCACCTTCAGGCCAGTCTTCACTGATATCACGCCTGCATTTTTTGCCTCTTCCAGTATCTCGCCATTGGGGCCATCCATATTCTGTTTATCCCCTACAGCCCCGGTCAGTGCCAGACCGGCCAGGTCTGTGTTATCACCCATGCCACGTGCCACGTAATACGCCGTACCCGATGCAGAGAGCAGGCTTGAACCATCAATTCCTAACACCTGGGGATTGACTTGGACACGATCGCTGTGGTCGCCCACTACCTGGTGGTGGTCGATAATGATCACATCGTCCTTTACCATATCCAGAAGTTCAGGCTGGCCGCTGCCCATATCGCAAAATACTACAGCTCCGTCTTTCCCGTATACCTGTGCATTGACCATGTCAATTACTCCCTGGTCCAGGGAGCTTACAATGGAGGTGTGAAAAACGATATTTGCCCTTAGCAGGGCAGTAGACATTATTCCGGCAGCGCTCAGGCCGTCTGCGTCGTTATGGGATATTACCCTTACAAAATTATAGTTATCGAGTGCCTTTGCTGCTTCCCGGGCCAAAGAAACTAACGTTTCTGTCATCCCTGGAATAATGGTAAAAATAGATGAAATAGTTGATGGAATGAACCATCAACCAATTTACTGGACTACTAATCGTTCAGCAGTGTCCGGGCTGTATTTCCAGTCTGTTGGCATTACACCGTTCCTGCTGTAGTATTTGCCCAGGCGCCGTACCTTTGCCTCTGTAAGGTTCAGTGCCCTCTTGTTGTGCTGGTCCTTGTGGTTGTTTACCATGTGTTTCCTGAGTCTCAAAGCCTTTATGATCAGGTTTGAGATATCCTCAGGCAGGCTTGGGGCAACATCGTTGTCTTCCAATATCCTTGTGAGCTTTTTACCTGTAGATAATTTGATATCAGGCACACCATAAGTGTCCCGTATAATTATGCCTATCTGACTGGTAGTTTTGTCCTGATTGGCAAGTTCCACTACTTTTTTCTCTATATCTTCTGACGAAAGGGTAACCCACTCTGGGGCTTCATTTCTCAAGGGTTTTGTGGACCTTGATACACCCTTTCTCCTGGTATGCATTCTAGCCAAATATGTTCCTCCGGTTATGATAATCCTTAATATTATTACGATTCTGTTATATATTATTGTGGCAAGGCGAAGTGGACTGATTACCACACCATAAGATAAATAAGTTGCGTAAGCAACATACAACAAAAGAAAAGAAAGATGTGTGCAGGCACACATCCTTTACGCAATTATCCGGTTATCAGTGCCGCCTGGACAGCAGTACTGCCGATAGCAGTCCTGCAAAGGCAACTACGAACCCAAAACCGGGCGTTCCTTCTTCGGGTTTTGCTTCAGTAGGTGCTGTTGTGGGCGTGATGATTCTTCATCACGTATCTAATTTCAGCAGCAAGATAAACAAATGCGTTTATACTTTCCTATACGTCAATGAATTCAATACAACAGGCTACTTTTGTAAAATCATATGACTGATTTATTTATATCTCGCAGCCTTATATTGTCGTGCAGCAATCTAGTCTGGATATCTATTTGTCTGGTCTGTTTGTTCTTTGATTTTAGCTTATCTTTAAGATCTACAGCTTCTTTTTCCAATGTTGCAATATAGGCTTCTCTTTTTTCAAGTTCTTTATTCAAGTTAGTAATCGTTACCTGAAGCCTGTGTATATTGATTAGTTCACCCTTTTTATTTTTAGCATTTTCACTCAATTCCTCGAGTTCTTCCTGTTTTAATTTTAATGCTCTTGCTAGTGAATAAACATCCTGTCTAAATTTATCAACTTTTGTCTTTTCCCTTTTAACTTCCAGAATGTCAGATTCCAGTTTATTTTTTATTTTTTCATGTTCTGCAAAAATATTATCAAGTTCATTGTGTTCATTTTCTTTTATTAATCTGAGTGCTTCAATTTTCTTTATTTCCTGTTCAATCTCATTTAATTCCTTTTCATATGTCTTCCTGACATCTTCGATAGAAAGACATTTGAGCTCCAATTCTTCAGCGTTCATTCCTGATTTTATTTTATCAAGTTTTGAGCGTTGTATTTCTAATTCAGCCTGGGTTTCCCGGATATCCTGCTCATCCTTTTCCAGACCAGATCTTATTTTTTCAATCTCTTGCTTCTTATTATTGAACTCGGTGAATTGTGAATCAAATTTCAAGCTTTCAGCTTCAAGTTCTTTAACGTTTTCAATTTTTACCCTGATTTCTTCTTCTGCCGCCTTAAGTTCACCGAGTTTTTCAGAGTTCTCACGCAGCAGTTTTTCAAGATTAGTCTTATCCTCCCTGGCTTTCAAAGACTGTTCTTCAAGTTCAGATCTTTGTACTTCTAATTTATCACTGACTTGTTGATTTTCACGTTCATCCTTCTCGATACGGTTTCTAATCTCTCCAATCTCTTGCTTTTTCTTATCAAGTTCTAAAAAACCGGAATCCACTTCAACTTTGAGATCACTTAATTTAATTTTACGAGCTTCAAGTTCTGCCTCTTTAACTGCAGTTTCTTCATCAAGAGTTTTAAGATCTGAACGTTTCTTGGAATTCTCAATAAGAAGTAGTTCCAGATTTGCCTTATCTTCCTCATATATCCTGGTTTGCCTGGAGATATCTGAATTTGATTTTTCCAAATCCCTCCTCGTTCTTTCAAGGTTTTCCTGTTGAATTTCAACGTCAGCTTTCAGGTTTGCTAGTTTATCATTTTCTTTATTGAATTCAGTAATCTCAACTTCTACTTTTTTTGTCAGTCTCCTGAATTCATCCTGCTTTTCTTTAAGTTCGAATGTCTCCTTATTAACCTCTGACCTTGTATCCGAGACATCCTGTTGCCTGTTTTTTAACTCAGCCAGTTGATTTTCATTATCATGTTTTAATTGAACAATCCGTTCCTGTTTTGATTCTACAATTTCAAGTAATGTATTAAGCCTTTCCTCTTTCCTATTAATTTCCTCACACCTTGAATTGATGCTTGATTCCAGGTCAGATACTTTGCCCTGTTCATTTTCCAATTTTGACCATGCTTCTTTAAATTCATTATTTTGTTTATCTATATCCGCACGTTCATTTTCCAATTTTGATCTTGCTGCTTTTAATTCATTATTTTGTTTATTTATGTCCTCACGTTCTTTTTCGATCTGCTTAAGGCTGGTCTGTAATTGGGCTTTTTCTTGTTGAATGTCTTGTTGCAACTTCTTATTTCCAGAATTAAGCAACTCAAATTCTTTTTTCTTTTCAGATAGTAATTCTAACCCTTTATCAATTTCCTTAATCGATCTATCCGTTGAATCTTCGGGTCCACCACCACCTGATTCTGGCTCATTGACCTTCTGGACTATGGCAATATCCCTTTTACCTGTACCAGTCAAGGTTTCCGGCTGAATTGAAATAACCGATCTCGAATCATCCTTCAGTACATCAATTTCTTCAGGTTCAACTATTTCTTTTTCAAAAGGCGGCAGCATTTCCTCATTGATATACTTTCCATTCAATTTTTGAATAAAAAGGTAGGAAACCCCAATATGATCCTCATATTGTGGATCTGGAGATTTAGCAATATTGATTGATTCTGCTGATTCCAGTGCCAAGTCTTTAATGGATTCATCAATCCATTTCATGGCCAAATATTTATCCAGGATGCTCTCAAGTTCTTGCTTACCGAATTGTCTAACTAGATATTGCATCCACCACGTTATTACCTGTTCACGATCAAAGTCCTGAATTTCACTATCCTGAGCCATAAAATGGATGATTTACTAAATAACAGCGTTTTTACCGACATTATTTTATTAATTGTTTCCAATAATCTATAGGCATATCCATGGCAAGTTTTAATGCACCTTTTGACCCGGCCAGGAACGGGTCTTCCTTGATAGCAGATACTTTCCCTCCCCCGACTGCGGAAAGCTCTTCTTCAATGTAACTGTCAATGTTCTTAATAAGACTCCCGCCACCTGAAATTATTATATTATTCCTCAATTCTTCCCTGAAATCAGGGTCATAGGTTGATATGAGTTTGGAAATCCCGATGATTATATCAGGAACGATAGATTCACATGATTCCTTTAATTCCTGGGCAATGGACAGTTCCAGGGCAGATGAGTCCACAGGAATATCTACTTTAATGTCGTTTTGCGGTTCCCCTACAAATGCATATTGCTCTTTCCATCTTTTTGCCATCTCTTTTGTTACCATTGCATTGGTATAGCCTTCAGTTATTAATTTGATCAATGTTTCATCAATATGGTCCCCGGCCTTTGGCCAGCTCGACATATCATCAGGTTCCGGCAGTGTACCACGAACTCGGCATAGGTCAGTTGTACCGGCGCCAATATCCACTATCAGGACATTCTCAAGTTCACCCAGTTCGTACGCCATACAGAATGGGTCGCTGGCAACCATTGCGCTGGTAAAAAAATCTTTTGATATCTCGGTCAGTATCTTTTTACTTAGAACACTGGCTTCGGCAGGAACACCCAAAATTGCATAACTTTCAACACCATCTGGAAGATCAATGGATTTTAAACAATGTTCCAGCAACCCTTTAGCTGCTGCAACGTCTTCTTTATTACTTTTTAATGTTCCGTGTTCGATGGGTCTGAAAATATCTAAAGCAATACGGTGCTTAATGGCCTCTTTACCATAAAGGACTTCTTTTTTCAGGAACTTCGATGATATCGGGTCTTTTGGATATCCTATCACGTTTTGCTCTAATACATTTTTACCCTCACTGGTTGTAATTGAAATCTTAGATGTTCCAAAATCAACACCAATGAAAATCTTTTCAGGTTTTCCAGTTTTGGTACTTTCATCCTTCTTTTGATTTGCCATTTTTCACTACCTCTTCTATATTTGAATATTAATTCAAACCATTTATATATACTTATGAGGTTTTAGCAGTATATAAGTGTATGCCGCAATCTATTTTTCCGGTTTTACCTCAGAAGAGTGTCATTATAAAATTTTTAATAAATAGTTGAAATAATACTGTGGTTCATTAGAAAAGGTAAAATACTAAAAAGAGACTACTAAGAGCACCCCCAACATCCCACCTTAAGGGGCCGTAGGGTAGCCTGGACCATCCTGCAAGGCTGGGGGTCTTGCGACCGGAGTTCGAA
>JAIWAT010000081.1:0-7647 GCA_048634225.1 Anaerolineales bacterium
CCTTTGCCTCCTCAACCGTAGCAGCATTGCTCACATACTGGTCAGTAATATCAGATGCCAGTGCATTCACATCCCCGGCAATAACAGCATGCACCTCCTCCCTGGCCACTTCCTGCATGTACTCCGTGATCTGCTCGCTGAGCTCCAGGCTGGCATCCTCGATAAATGCCGGGTCATTCCTCAACTCAGCCAGTATCTCATCTATAATAATGCCACTAATACCTGAATTGTTACCCGGTACCACATTATCCACCTGCTGGTTAATAGCAGTCTGCGCCCGTTCGATAGTCTGTTCAATAGTCATCTCAACGATCGTCCCTACTGCATCATCCACGGTCCTGTTTATTGCATCGTTGATATGCCCCGCAATCAGCTCTTCAGTCTGTTCCCTCGGCACCTCACTGGCATTCACAAGGTCAAGACCAATAGCCTCCAGCTCCCCATCAATAAGCTCCTCCACATGATACCTGGTAAATTCAGTATGATACGGCATAGTGATCCAGGTACTTTCCACATAAGCAGTATCCGGCACCGGCCGTCCCATATGCGTCTCACCCCCAATGGGCACATCCCGAAACGGCCGCCATACGACAGAGACATTGTAATTATATCTCTCACCTATCTGCATGTCAAGGTAATCCTGCATCTGTGCATCCAGGTTGGCCCTGTACTCTTCGGTCAGCAGGTTCAGCCTCACAGACCTGCCGTCGTGGTATATAGTGAACTGGGACGCCACCGACTCGCTGGCAAGGTCTGCAAAGGTCTTGTGCTTTATCTCCCGTCCCGCCACAAGCTCCTTGCCAGCCAGGTAGATACCCGAATCCACAGCATCAGGGCCAAGGGTCTCGTTCACCAGATAGTCCATCTGGGCACCGGCCACAGCATAGGAAAAATCATCCACCCTGCCGTTCTGCAGGGACAGCAGCACCTGTGAATTGTGCTCTGCCGCACTGGTATCGTGCAGTGCCGTTAACTGGGTGTTGCCCACCATTGCAGGTGCCAGCAGCACCGCACTGACCGACACCAGCACCAGGAATAGCAAAACATCGATGGAACTGGAAAAACCCCTGGTATCTTCGATCATCCGCATACTATTTCTCCCATATCTTTACCGTCAGTGTGCCCGGCATCTCTTCGGCCTCGTTCAACCTGATGGTCACAGGAATGGATGCCGATACGCCCAGCTCTTCAGAAGTTCCCACAACCTTGCTGTAAATTGGCGGCACTTCGACCTTAAATGAAAAATCATAACGTGTGCCGTACCTGTCCTTCAATTCGCAGATATCTCCCGCACCCAGCGACTCTACCCTGGATGCATCTATCAGGTCAGGACGCTCAGGGGCAGTCAGCAGTGGGTCATTCCTGAGCAGTCCGGCCAGGGATGCCGCATCATCGTAATGCTGTGCAATGAATGTCTTCTCCTGGTATACCTGGTATGTATGCGCCATAACCGAGACAAATATTACAAAACCGATGACTGCGAGGGCCATGGCCACCAGGTCGGAGTTGGGTTCAACCACGGCCCGCTCATCACTGGTAAACAATGGTGACCCCCCTTCTCTCCACACCTTCGGCGGTCCGGATGTTCAACATCACCTTCTCCACGACAAGCGGCTGCATGGTATCGGGAACAAACGGCTCCTGCGCCAGTTCGGTCTCGATCTGGTCCAGCATCTCATTGATACGCTGCCAATCACCCTCTTCCAGTACATCCTCGCCCAGGCCGGTCCTGCCCCCGCACCTGTCTGCGATTGCTTCCAGCAGTCCTGGCCTGCTGTCCCATAAGCTGTTCGGAGGATAAAAAGTAGTCATCAATGCCCTGGCCCTGGTAACCCTGCCGGTCTTTGTATCAGAATAAGCGGACACATACTTAGTTGAGATATCAATAGTGACGTCCGGGTCAATATCGAAGGTGTAATAATGGGCTCCCTGGATACTTGTGCTGTCGACATCCTCTATATGTGAAGCAAGTGACGATAGACCTGCATCCATCATCCCGGCAGCGTCCTGCTGTATAAACAGCGGATGGATATTGAAAGCCGAGATAAATAGTATTGTGCAGAATAACAGCAGTCCAACTCTGGTGATAAGAAAATCGGCCCATGCCCTTTCATCGTCCTTCAATTTCTCGTCCTTCAGTCTCGCTGTCATGCATTGTCCTCAATAGAATGTGATATACGTACCGCTGCTGTCCTTTACTAATTCCAGGGTCAGTTCATAGGATCCGGGCATCAAAACTATGGGTTCGTCCAGGCCTGGCAGGGCTGCATACTTTGCTTTAGAAGGCAGGGTTTTGGTAATGCCCTGATACGTTGTATAGTAGATGATATTACTCTCGATGGGACTGGTACGTATGGGCTCCCCTCCTCCCTGCGGCGGCATGGCTCCGAAGACCACGCACTCTGCCCCATCCGGTACGTTAAATGTGACAATCTCTTTGGTGCCGGTATTATCCCCAGCATCCGATACATCCCTGGCACCGCCCTGCTGGTATATGGCAGATGCCCTGGCCTCAAGTGCAGACAGGTCTCCCGAAAACCGCTTAACCTGGGCATCCCTGGTAAGGTCTGCCAGTGCAGTTGCAGATAATGCCACTATGATTCCCATAAGCACGGCGGCGGCTGCAAATCGCATGGGCAGCGCATCAGCTCCTACTTCGTCATTGATCCACACACGAGTATAAAATCTTGTAATCCTATATGATAATTGCTAATGTATGCTAATATATTATTCATAATATAAATCTCAGGCGCGGACCGGGTCAGATATACAAGATTGCACCCTGTGTGTGTCTGTATTGTATAGTTGTATTGCATAGATATGTTTACCCATTTGCACTTTCAACTGATGGTGTTGATTTACCGAAATGGCTATAATCAATTATGCTCAATATCCTGATTAGTTTTATTAAAGGTAAAACAGACAATGGAGCAGGGAGGTTATAGAAATATGGAACTTAATAATTTTTTAAAGGAAAAGGGAACAGATGAGAAACTATCACAGCTGATCATGCTGTTCAGTGAACAGGCCGGAGTTATCAAAGAAGGCTTTTTAAGCGCAAGAGGGGCAGCCGATACAAAGAACGTCTACGGTGAAACACAGATGGCCCTTGATAAATGGGCTGATGAGGTATTGATAAACGCACTCAGGGAATCAAGACTTGTCAGGTGGATCGCCACAGAAGAACAGCCAGACATCATCGAGGTTGAAGGTGCGATTAACCAATTCGGTGTGACCATTGACCCCCTGGACGGTTCATCCCTCATAGATGTGAACCTGGCAGTTGGCACGATCGTGGGCCTTTACCCGGGCCATGTGCTGGAGCCGGGCAATACCATGGTGGGTGCCCTGTACATACTGTACGGACCGCTTACTACACTGACCTATACCACAGGCACTGGCGTGCATGAGTTCGTCATGGGTAATGACGGGCGCTTCACATTGATGCAGGAGAACCTGACTATCCCTGACGGCAAGATATACGCCCCTGGTGCATTGCGCAAGGACTACCTGCCCTACCATAAGCAGTTCATTGAGCAGCTTGAATCCGAAGGTTACAAACTGAGGTTCTCAGGGTCATTTGTAGCAGATGTACACCTGATACTGCACAAAGGAGGTTTATTCACCTACCCTGCATTTGCAGGCAAGGATTCGGGAAAACTCAGGCTGCTGTTCGAGGGGACGCCTATGGGTAAAATGGTGAGCGAAGCAGGAGGTGCCATATCCACTGGAAGGGGTAACCTGCTGGATGTAAAACCCACCGCGGTCTCGGACCGCACACCTATATATGTGGGCGGGAAACGGGAGATCGCTTTAATTGAATCAATTGTAAAAGGGTCTGGAACATAGCATGGATCTCCTGGCAGAGGACATTGAACAGATCGGGCATATACTGGCACAGAGGTATTTTACCGAACAGGGCTGGAAATTTACTGACCTCAGGTTATCAGGCAGTAAGATCATAGGTGCGGTAGAAGTTATAAACGAACAGTATTCCAAGTATCCGTATATGAGCCGTGACTGGTATGTTGAAAATTCGGCAGATAAGAGCTTCCACCTGTCCAACAGGTGGGATAAACTGACCATTCTGGCCAGCCTGCTGCAGACCTGCCCTGATATGTTCGATTTCCTGCTTAAGATCAATGACCAGAGGTCCCTGTGCATTATAAAAACCCTGCAGTCCGACCTGAACAACCAGCAGAAAAATGCCATTGCCGATGCCAGGAAATCCGGATTTAATGTGTATATTTTCAGGGCAGGTGTCCCGGAAAGTCCGGACTTTGAACTTGAAGAGGTTGTAGGCGGAATATCAGGGCGTGGGAGTTTCAGATAATGGGGGGATATATAGCAGAATCGAGTGTACCAATGAATATCATCAATTGTTGCAATCTTAAAATATGTTGACAGAGATCATTTCCTCGATCATTGCAAAAATTCAGTGAGATCGTGTTGCATCTAATTAAAAATTATTGTTCATCTTTATGGTATAAATCTAAAAAAATTATTTTGTCTTCATTCTTTATGTACAAATAAGACAACCTAAAAGGTGAAATATAAACTTCTCTGGTACCTTTTCTGCTGTACCTCATAGGTTTTCCAATTTCTGGTGAGTCTATGATTTTAAGAATCTTCGTTTTAACTTTTAATTTTAATACTTGATCCTTAATCTTCCGAACCTTCTTTTCAAATGAAAGGTCATAAGCAATAGTTACCATTTTTCAATTTCGTTAACAAAGTCTATTGCATTCATCTCTTTAAAGTGTCCTTTTTCATACATTTTTAGAGCTACTTCTGTTCTTTTGGCAAAAGTAATATCCTCTTCGAAATTTTTACCTGATTCGCTTACTTTTTTCAGGATTAATTGTTCTCCGTTCTTGATAATGAAAATTTTATCCCCTTCACTGAAATTACCCCTCATTTCCAAAGGAATCACGATCTGCCCTTTTGAACTGAGTTTTGTTATTGCGATATCAATCATGCCTATCACTATGTAAGATTGATCTTACAAACTATATAACTCTTTCGAGATGCATTCTTTTTCACTGATACCGTTCGTAATCTCAACCCGGCAACTCATCTCCATCAACAATTCGGTCCTGATGAAAAATGAGAATGAGGGGCATTCCCCCCCTCAAAATACTCCATCTTATTTCTTCCTTGAATACACAGCGACCAGTGTCCCCATAATCCCCAGCAGTATCCCGAATCCAGGCGTCCCCTTGGTCGTAGTAGCTTCTGGCGTAGGTGTGGGATCACTTACTGTACCGGAATCAGGTGTGGCAACAGGTTCTACAGCACTAGACTCCTCAACCTGCCCCAGTATCATAAATGTAGAGAATCCCGGAGTCGGGGATGAATACTGGTAATATCCGCCTGCCTGCCCGGTCAGTGTGGTCGCAAGGGGCTGCCACTCGCCATCGTGGTACCTGTACAGGGTGATTGTGGTAGTGCACAAATTAAGTAGTTAAGCAATTGTCCCAAGATCAACCCGCTGTTTCAAACATGTATTTATAAACAGGGAAAGATTTAATATAATTTGTCCCTATATATAAAGTATGGACAAAGAAACAATCAAAAAACTAATAATTTTAGCTCAAGAGCGTGATGTAAAGTTTGCACAAAGAGATACGCAAATTTATTTTTCAGGTAAGATCAACACCATTATTGGTTCACGAAGAGCCGGAAAAACATATTTTATGTACCAGATCATAAACCGACTCAAGAGTGAAAATAAAGACAAGATCATTTACATAAATTTCGAAGATGAAAGGCTTTTTCCTATAAAAAAAGAAGAACTTGACCTGATATTGGATGCTTATTATGAGCTCTATCCTGATAACAAAGATGAGAAACTTTACATCTTTTTCGATGAGATACAGGAGGTTCCTTTCTGGGAGACCTTCCTCAGAAGGCTCTACGATCAGGAAAATGTAGAAATCTGTGTCACAGGTTCAAGTTCAAAACTTTTGAGCAAGGAGATAGCAACCGGACTGCGCGGAAGAACATTGACATATCGTATTTTCCCTTATTCATTCAGGGAATTCCTGAACGTTAAAGGTGTAACTTTACAAAGGAACTTCGAGTATACGCCACTGCGCCACAAAATTAAGAATTTGCTTATAGAGTATATCGAATTCGGTGGATTTCCGGAAATTGTGGATCAAGACAATACCCTCAAGACCAGGATCCTTCAGGAGTATTTCGATCTTATATTCTACAAAGACCTGGTAGATAGATACCAGATAAGGAGTTTTGCCACCGTAAAAGAAATGCTTCTATATCTTGTAAATAATTTTTCTTCTTATTTTTCTACAAATAAATATTATAACATCCTGAAATCACAGGGTAAAAAGATCAGTAAAAATACGTTATTCACATATTTAGCCTGCGCTGCTGATATAAACTTTCTATTTATGGTTCCAAAATATGGCAAATTGAAAGAACAGTTTGCAAACCCAAAAAAGGTCTATGTGATCGATACCGGTTTGATAAATGCGATTTCGTTCAAGTTTTCTCAAAATATTGGAAGATTATATGAGAATGTTGTCCTGATCGAACTTAAAAGACGAGATAAAGAAGTATTTTACTGGAAAAACAAGTATGAATGCGATTTTTTGACAACACAGGGAGATGAGGTCAAAGAAGCCATACAGGTTTGCTATGAACTGACAGATGAAAATAAAGACCGGGAGATCAATGGTCTGATTGAAACTATGGATGAGTTCAAACTAAACAATGGCTTGATAATAACAGGTGATCTCGAAAGGGAAGAGATCAGGGGTGGCAAGAAAATAGTGTATAAGCCGTTATGGAAATGGTTGCTGGAGTGAAGTCAAATGTTAAATCTGGTTTGTCCATTTCAATCTATATAGGCTGTCCCAAAAATAACTTACAACGACAGCTCAAAGTTCTAAGAGTTTCCAACACTTGAAGTGATGAAATGAAATGGTCTTTCCTGCACCAGTCCAACTACCACGTTACTGTGCGATTAATTAACCTATCCACATCACAACCCATAACTTCAAAGAATGTATAGTCTGTTATCATGTAATTGTTCGGGACAAGGGTATCAAGAAAACCATACCAGTAAACCACCATTCCTGGCCCGAACAGGTCCTCATAGAAACTGAACTGTTTTAGCTGGTACCTGTTATGCTCCTTCTCATCAGCAAACACAGCCTTACTTTCAATCCACCTTACATCGATCCCCTCAATTTTATAAGGCTCAGAAAGCAAAAAATCCGGGGTCTTGGTGTTGGGTTCTTTGCTCATATCAGATTCTGTAATAAATTCCAGGTCACAACTCTCAAGCCATTCATGGATCAGGTCCTCACCCATCCTGCCCTGGCCACTCTGCACTGAATGAGCCCGGGGCGAGAAACAGAAATCCACTTCAATTGCCTTAATCAGTTCATATCTTAGCCGTTTATCCTCAAGCACTTCAGGGTTTTTTAACACAGTTTTGCTCTTATAACCCATCTCCCTAAGCATGATAGATGCCAGGAGTGCAGGCGGGAAATTATTCTTACTGGCAAGTTCCAGTATGGTGTCTCCCCGTTTCCATGACCTGACCAGCTTAGGAGCTTTATTAACTATACGGCTGTGGTATTTCCTCACATTTCTTACGGTTTTCTGGTGAAGTATATT
>JAIWAT010000082.1:0-7587 GCA_048634225.1 Anaerolineales bacterium
GAGGGCGAAAGAATTGCGATAGTGGGACCGAACGGAGCAGGCAAAACGACCTTTTTGCTGCATCTTAATGGAATACTACGTGGTAGTGATGGACAGGTAGAAGTGTTCGGTAAGAGCGTGGACAAGGAGAAGAAAGAAGAAATAATAAAAGAAGTAGGAATTGTTTTTCAAGACCCGGATGACCAGTTGTTCATGCCCACGCTTTTCGATGACATAGCATTTGGTCCGATAAACATGGGTTTAAAAGAAGATGAGGTGCGGGAGCGAGTAGAAAAAACCATTTTGTCGCTTGGACTCACGGGTTATGAGAACAGGTGTCCTCATCATCTCAGTGGTGGCGAGAAGAAAAAAGCAGCGCTGGCTGCGGTTATGTCTATGGAGCCGAGGATACTGGTGCTTGATGAGCCGACTGCTAATCTCGACCCGAAGAGCCGTGCAGAGTTGATAAAAATAGTGAATGACCTGAACGAACGAGAAGGGATTACCGTGATAATGGCGACGCATGACGTAAATGCCGTCCCTGCGCTTGCCGACCGCGTGTTCGTGCTGAACAAGAGGGTGGTTGCGGAAGGCACGGCACAGGAAATATTTTCGGATGGTGCCCTGATGAAAGCGAACAATCTGGAGGTGCCCGAAGTATTCAAGCTGTTTGAAGTGTTGCGGTGTTTTGGCTATAACTGCGAAGAGCTGCCACTGTCAATGGACAAAGCGATTGAGCACCTGACGAGGACGGCAGAGGTTAATGGCGGGCACATACATCTGCACATCCATGAGCATACGCACGATGAAGTGAAGAAATTGAGGAGTGGGTATGAGCATCATTAGGATTATGGGTCAGACGGAGGAAAAAGTAGGTTTTGGAAGTAAATTACCTGACTGGAAACATCCCATGCTTAGCCATAGCTACAATTAATTTGCACCCGAAGGGTGCTTTCCTGATAAAAAATATTATGAATTGGTCGGAAATAAATACTGTGCCCGGGTAAAAACTGGTCCCAATGAATTGCAAACCCTGGCCTGGTTAATACTGCGCATTACTGGAAGTCATTATAGCTGGGGGGAAGGGGAAATTAATACTTACCAGTTAATGCGTTACCTGACCTCAAACTTATCCAGACAGACCCGTTCAGCCTGTGTCTCATTCCCGACAGATACCACGATATCAAAACAATCGAACCACTGTATCTGCTGGTTCCCAAGGTTCAGCTTGACCCCATTGACCGAAGAGTTGACATCGGATTCCATAGAATAGATAAACACACGGCTGTCCCCATCAACCCCGAAGACACTTACATCCCACTTTGCTCCCTCATATTCACCTGGAAAGGTCAGGTCGATATAAGCCCAGTTCTCAGAACTGTTGATGTACTGTGAGCCGTTGAACCACGAATTCTGCTTTTTGTTACTGTCGTCTATAGTATTTTGCTCTACATTGTCCAGGTACATCAGCACCACCGGACCGCCAACCATTAGCATCAGGCCGGCAATGGCTACAACAATAATCAGAATGAACCTGTTTTTATCATCCATTGGTGTTCAATACATAGATGACCATATCACCTAATCACTCTTTCCTGTACTACAGAAAATATGACTTTTTGTACTCATTGACCTCTATGATCCCCATGGCCCCTTTGGCCCCGATGACCTATTAACCTTGGATTATAAAAGCATTAGATCAGTCAGCCCGACTTCTCCATACCCTCATCAAAAGCCACCACAACATCCCTTAAGTTTGTAGGGTCATACATATCCCCATTAACAATTACCCTCTCCATACCCTGGACATCAGGCACATCCCTCTTCATAAATATAGTAGCACCCAGCAAGTACAGTTTTGGAAAAATCCCAAGCATCTCAGGGCTGGGCTGTGCAAACCCCGGCGGCGAACCAGACAGGTCGAACATATCCACAAGTTCCAGTTCCATAGGACCATTACACCTTCCCGTACAATCTGGAGGCATTTCACCAAAGAACCTGGCAGTATGGCAGGAACGGGCATACGACACTGCAATAAATTCAGCATGACAAGCCACAGGCAGTCCCGTCCTTAGCGCAGCCTCAACCGTCCTCAATTCCAGGTCGGTCTCAAGAGCCGATACACCCATATTCCTGAAAAATCCCAATGTCCTGCTGTAGTTAAGATTAGTCTGCAAAAAAGCATCCTTCACCTCTTCAGACTCATCCCGCAGCAGATGGTCCACCCACGGACATGCTTCGGACGTATGCACAATACCCCGCCCGGCCACCACAGCACTAAACCCATCCAGCTCTCCATCCCGATCCAAAGAGTACAGCACGCCCACATCATTGACCACCAGCCTTACACCACGCGGCAGCCCCCTGATAAAGTCCAGCACCCTGTCATAATGTTTCTGCGGTGTGATGGGCGTGACCACTGCCAGGTCATCCACCTGTGAAGCAATCTCAGCCACTTGCTGAAGACTGGGTAACTTATGGACACAGCACTCGCTTCCAATACCCACATTCAACCCAAACTCCCTTGAGAGCTCAAGAACCAGTCCGATCTTTGCTGTATCAGCAGTCCGTATCTCTATCACTTATTAACCTCTGAATAACCTCTAAATATATGAATCATTGATGGGCGTCTTTAAGTACTTGCATCTGTCCTGGTCACACATCATCATCCAGAAAGGTATCTCCTCAAGCACCCATGCCTTTATCTCGCCCGGCACAGCACCGTCCAGGACCATATCAATAGCACTGCGGTAGGTCTGGATTATGGTTCGTATCATCTCAGGGTTCATGCACCTGCCCACCACCTTCAGGGCAGATACCCCTGCATCCATTAGATCCCCTATACTGCACAGCGAGCAGTCCGTACCTGCATCCAGGATATTGTGCAGCCTGCCGTCCTCTGACACCCTGTAATTCGCCCTGCACGGCAGTCCCAGGCTGATGGCCTCGTCGGCATTATGAATCAGGTGGCAGGTGCCGTTAATGTTGGAACACCCGAACTGCCCGAACAATTCCAGCTCTATTCCCAGGCCAGATAGCTGGCGTATCTCATCTATGGTTATCTTGAACGGAAGGACTACTTTGGCTACCCCCATGCCCTTAAGCATCTCTAACTGCCCCCTGTTGAAATTATTAAGCAGCACACTGGCATGAATTGGAATTCCCAGGTCCATTTCATGCACCAATGCCAGGGCACCGAACTCGCCCACGATCAGTGCATCCACCCCGGCATCCACGCCCCGCATCACGTGCTCGATATACATTTCCTCAAGTGTATCAGCCATAAATGGCGTATTAACAGTATAATCCACAAGTACGCCCCTGTTATGGGCATACGCTACAATATCCGCCAACTCGGCCTGGTCTTTTGCGTTACAGCTCCTGCCCCTGCCTGAAAGGTTCAGGTTCACAAGTCCGGGTGTCTCAAGCCCTAAGTAAATCTCATCAGCACCCGCTTCTATTACATTGACAGCCGTAGCCATGGATTCGGCAGGAGCCATAAGGTTCATCTTTTTTTGGGAGTCCATAGATCATAATTCCTTAAGGGCCTGTGCGAGCATGGGCGCAACCGTGACCCTGCTAACTGCTCTTTCAATGGTATCGGTGGCGATCAGGTCCTTTACGCCTGAATGATATAGTTTGTTTACGGCACTGCCAGCCAGTACCGGGTGGATGCAGGCAACATATACATCGAGTGCACCCTGTTCCCTGAGCATGCGCACCGCCTCTGCCATTGTACCGCCAGTGGATATTATATCATCCAGTATCACTACATCCCTGCCCCTGGCATCAAGGTTCTTTGGGCTCACTTCTACAGTGTCGCCGCTTATCCGTTTCTTTTCCAGGTGATCATATTCGATCCCCATCTCCTCAGCAGCCGAAGCTGCCAGTTCTTTTGCACTCTTATCGGGAGCTAATATCACTGGATTGTGCAGGTCCATGGCACTGACAAATTGTCCCATTAAGGGTGCAGCATTGATATTTATGGAATTGCACCTGAAGTAGTTGAGTATGGAATCCTCGTGTATATTCACTGTGATCACGTTATCGGCTTCGAAGCTACGTGCCACGGCCCTGGCGCTCAGCGCCTCACCCTGGTTGAATATCTTGTCCTGCCTGGCATAGCCCATGTAGGGGATTACAACATGTATGCGGTCGGCAGAACTACATGCATCAATAAGCTGCAGCAGTACTATTAGATCCGAGTCGGTTGTTGTGCTCTGGACTATGACAGCTTCCGGGCCGATGTCGTCTATGATGCGGATGTACTTTTCGTCATCTGGAAACGTCTTGAACTTACACAGCGCAAGTTCGCAATTCAGTTCTGCAGCCACTCTGCTTGCTAAAAGTTGAGATGCGGGTCCTCCGATTATTTTCAAAATCAAATCCCTCAAATAATCATTCTGGGCATGTAGTATATTCTAATATAACATAAAATAACGTATTTTAGTAACTCCAATTTTCATGGCTCAACATTGAGCGGTTTAGATCATCCTATAGCCTTCCGGTACATCACTCATCGCCACTTTCCTCCTGATGAATCCCGCTCAGTTCTGCTTCAAGTTCCTCAATGCTCGGCAGGCTGGATTTCAGATTTTCAGGCAGGGCGCGGGTCAGTTCATACTCGGATATGCCGATGGGCTTATTTATATCACACAGGGCATACTCGGCAAGGATCCTGTCTTTGGTCTGGCACAATATCATCCCGATGGTAGGATGATCGGTCGGGTGTTTGAGAAGATCATCAACAACAGAACAGTAAAAATTCATCTTGCCTGCATATTCCGGCTTAAAGTCTCCTTTCTTCAGTTCAACCACAATAAAGCTGCGCAGTTCCAGATGATAGAACAGCAGATCAATATAAAAATCCTTATCACTGATCGCCAGATGATACTGCCTTCCTACAAAAGCAAAACCAGTGCCCAATTCCAGCAGGAATTTTTCAAGATGTTTTATCAGTTCTGTTTCCAGCTCCCGTTCATTGAAAGGTTCGGTCAGCGTCATAAAATCAAAAATATACGGATCTTTCAGGGATTGCCTGGCAAGGTCGGACTGCGGATCAGGAAGAGTAGATCTGAAATTGGTTATGGATCTCCCCTGACGCTCATGGATTTTGCTTTTAATCATCAACCCCAGAATATCCCTGCTCCATCCGTTCTGGATAATCTGTGCCATATACCAAAAGCGTATTGAATTTTCTTTTATTTTTTCCATTAAAAGCGCATGATGTCCCCACGGAATGCTCTGAATAATATCTAGTGATGGCAATTTTGCCACAGGCTGTGGC
This sequence comes from Anaerolineales bacterium, assembly GCA_048634225.1. Lineage (GTDB taxonomy): Archaea > Halobacteriota > Methanosarcinia > Methanosarcinales > Methanocomedenaceae > Methanocomedens_A. The sequence continues at coordinate 5,267 of JAIWAT010000082.1, forward strand.
AAAATTTCAGACGATCCGCTTTTTGCCACAGCCTGTGGCAAAAATGAATCGATATCTTGATAATTGCGGAAAAAAGCAAGCATACGCCCAAGGTTGCGCTCAGAAAAACCCTTCACTTCCGGTAGTTCGTTTCTTAGGTCTCTAGATAGATTGGGAATAATTGCAGCAGACCATCCTTCCTGTTGCTGTCGTTTATGTATCATTTTGCCTATATCCCAATACATCATTATCATCTCGGCATTAGCTGAATGTGTTGCCTTAACCTGTGCCTGACGAATGCGGGTTTTAATATCGCTTAATAAATTGGCATAAAGCACAATTCCGGTATTTTCATTAGTTATTATTTCCATTTAAACCCCATTTTCTACAGATCAATCTCTAATTTTATACTTATTCTTGATTTATTGATTGCCATGATTTAGTTTTTTAATAATTTAAACTCCGGACTAAGCCACGAACCAAATTCAAAAGCAATATCTTTGTGGGCATAAGTACCACCGTAACGCCCTGCGCTGGCTATAAGACCTTTAGCATTAGTGGCTTTTAACCATTTCTTAGCTGATAAATAAAAGCTGTTTCGTCCAGCCTCATTTTTAATTCCCTCGAATTCGATGGAATTAAAATCAGGATTGTTAATTTGTTCCCAAATCCCTAAAAACAATACAGTATCTTTATTTTTAAGCCATTGTTCAATGAGAGCACTCCCGCCATCAAAGTTCTTAACCATATCAGTAAGCGATATAAAATCATCTTCTTTATGTGAAATGATGGTAATGGCTGTACCCTGCACTTTGATTGTTGATTTTTTATCTTTTGGCATAACTGCTATTCCTTTATTTGATGATCAAAGATCAAAACCCATTTTCTCAAGATGCCTGTTCACCTTCATTTCCTGTTCACCCACATTTGCATTCAGTTTTTCCTTTGAGGGCAACCATATCCTGAAAGCTGCCACCTTCAGGAATTGCAATTGGAGCATACTTTTCACCTGCGTATTTATCTGATACATATTTTATGAACAACAAGACCAAGACATAGTCTTTGTATTGCGAGGCATCCATCCCGCCTCTAAGCTCGTCACAACTTTTCCAGAGAGAGCTGTATAATTCACTTTTTTTAATTGCCATCTTTATTTCCTTTATGATGTAAGAACTTGAACCTTACTTTATTTACTTTTTCAGATATAAATACCATTTTATTTATGTATGAATTAGAATAAAGAAATATAATAAAGCTGGGGAATAGCCTATAACCAATATCCAAATGCCACCGAAAAAAGAACCTGATTTCCTGATAAAAGGCATCAAGAAGAACGTATTCGTCCTGGGCCTTGTTAGCCTGTTCACTGACATTGCCAGCGAGATGCTCTACCTCGTAGTCCCCTTCTTCCTCACTCTGGTACTGGGTGTACCCATGGTAATAGTCGGCCTTATCGAAGGAGCCGCCGAAAGTACAGCCAGTATCCTGAAAGTAGTATCCGGCTGGTATTCGGATAAGACCAGAAAGCGCAAACCATTCGTAGTCGCCGGATACAGCATCTCGGCAATCTCGAAACCCCTTATGGCACTGGCATACGGCTGGCCCCTGGTACTGGTCGCCCGGCTCATGGACCGGACAGGGAAAGGACTGCGCACATCGGCCAGGGATGCACTGATAGCAGATTCCTCTGATGCTGCACACATGGGCCGGTCATTCGGACTGCACAGGTCAATGGATAACATAGGTGCTGTTGCAGGCCCGCTCATCGCGTTTGGGATACTCTACCTCTCGAGCGACAACTACAGGCTGGTGTTCCTTGCCGCCTTCATACCCGGCCTGCTCAGCATCCTGTTAGTCACCTTTTTTGTATCAGAACGCAGGCGCCCGGTAACTGAGCGGATATCGTTCAAGATATCTGATTTTGGCAGGGACTATAAAGTATTCCTCTTAATAACAGCTATTTTCGCGCTGGGTAACTCAAGCAATGTGTTCCTGTTCCTGCGGGCCGAAAACCTTGGTTTTTCCTTTTACATGGTATTATTAAGTTATGTCCTGTTCAACATTGTATCTTCCCTGGGCGCATTTCCGCTGGGCACACTTTCAGACCGGTGGGGGCGGCGGAATATAATGGGTGCCGGTTTTGTAGTTTTCGGGATTGTGTACTTTGGATTTGCATGGGTACAACAGAGTATCTACATCTGGCTGCTTTTAATATTCTATGGTCTGTACGAAGCACTTACAGAAGGCATTGGAAAAGCCTATGTTGTGGATTTAGTCCCATCAGACAAAAGAGGGACTGCCCTGGGGATATACCATGCCGCTTCAGGGTTCATGATGCTCTT